>CBDVBU010000125.1:0-9036 GCA_965372295.1 uncultured Phycisphaerae bacterium | reverse complement strand
CCTTCGCCGTCGTTTATCGCAAAGACAAAATAGTTCCCGATCCAGCCCCAGTATCCGGGAACATCCCCAGGATCTTTTGGGCCGTGCATCTTAGCAGAGCCTATCTCAATTTCGACAATGTCGCCTTCATCTGCAAACGATTCCAGCTTTGCCAGCGATGCGGAGATTTCCGCCTTGCGAGGGCCGGCATCCAAAATTGCAAATCCGTAAATTGGCGGGCCCTGGGTGGTGTTTTTTCGAGCCGCACCAATCACGAAAGGTCTTGCCGTAACCTGGCGAATAATGCCCTCTATCAAATCAACACCTTCGTCATTCAATTCCGGCATCTCCTGGACAGCTTTCGTCAGAAGCTCTTTCTTGATAGCTTCACCAAACGTCCGGACTCCCTCATCGTTCCATATCCGGCCAATGATGGTTTTCTCAAAAGCCGGTTTCAGGTCATCGCCCCCGCTGGTTGCGACGAATCCGACAACATCGTCGGGTATCATGGTCAATAACTGTTCGGCGGCGGAAATCGCTGATTCAGCCTTTACAGGGCAAACCAGACTTATGAGCAGCAACTGCATACAGACGGCGGATAAAAGCAATTTTGAATTCGACATGATAATTCCTTTCAAAGGCATAGGGTCGTAATTTCGCTAAATTACCAGCTTGTAAGCCTATATTAGTGTCTTAGCGGGAAAATGCTAACATTTTTCCACATAAATTTCAGACAACATGGAACCATCACGAACAGGACAAACGAAAGGGATTAAGCTGTAGGAGTGAAGGAAAATTCCGAATCCGGGCTTTTTACACAGTAATAATAACACCCTCACGCCGGGCGATTTCAAGGATGGGTCTGCTCCCGTCGGTTTCCCATTCCTGCTCGCCACACGGAATGGGCTCGATACGGCTGTCGGCTGAAGCGGTTGCCAGCCATAGTTTTTCTACTAATTTAAGTTCACGAGGCCCGTCGAATTCGGGCGCAATTACAACAAGATCGATATCGCTATATTCGTCGGCATCCCCTCGTGCAAAGGAACCAAAGAGAACGAGTCGGCTCGTATGGATACCAAATGTGCTTAGGGCCGAGACATACCGCCGTATAGCGCTCATAATTGTGCTTTCAACCATTTGAGCATGTCTCCAGCTATAACAAATTTCTCCTTGGCGGCTTTAAAATCTATGATTGTGGAGACTGAGTCCGGATAGCGTCCCTCCAGTTGATGCATATCGAAGCGGCGTAGGAAACTCGCTTGTTCAGGCCCGAGTGATAGATAAGCAATTTCAGCCAGACGAATGAGATTATGTATGCGCGGCGGAATATCTTTCGTCTGTCGGGTAACATGTGCCTTTAGCATCTTTTCAATAGCAAGATGCGCAAAGAAAAGACTATGACGCAGGTGGCCTTTTTCCAGCAGGGATTCCGCCGCAGCAAAATCCTCATCACTGCTTGTTCTCCAGTATTCAATCTGTTTCGGAACATCGACCATATAAATCGAACAGCCATTAGTTTCTTAATGTTGTATTTATAAATGATACTAACAATTCCCACCCAAGAGCAACAACTAAATATGTTCATCTTATTCTTCAGCCGGCAAAGAATCGCAGACGACCTTTCGCATTAGTTCCGGATTGCCGTCGGTTTGGGTGAAGAGTTTGAATTGGGCCATTGCCTGGTTTACGAACATTGAAATGCCGTCGATTGTTTTTGCTTTTTTGTTGCCTGCATCTTTTAACAGGAGCGTCTGGGCGGGATTATAGACCGTGTCGAAGACGGCCATGGTCTTCTTCAGGGATTCGACCGGTACGGGCGATGCCTCGACGTTCGGATGCATTCCGATACTGGTGCTGTTTATCAGCAATTTTGCATCGAGACTTTCTAAATCGTCCAATGGCGCAAACTCGCAATCGAATTCGGCCGCGAGTTTTTCAGCTTTTTCGACGGTGCGGTTGTAAATTATGATTTTAGCCCCGGCGTTACTTAGCCCTGCCACGATTGCCCTTGAGACGCCGCCTGCGCCGACCACCGCTATGGGCAGGCCGTTTAGCTTGGCTTTGGTGATTTTCATGCCGGACGTAATCGCATCCAGTGCGCCGGCGTAATCCGTGTTATAAGCTTCCAGCTTGCCGTCCGGGCCGACGAGCAGGGTATTTGCCGCCCCGATCTTCTGCGCCAGCGGCTCGACATAGCCGCGACTTGCCCGGACATAAGCCAGGGCATTTTGCTTGTGCGGGATTGTTATGCTGAAGCCGCGGAAGTTCAGCCACTTTCTTAGCAGGGCCTGATGTATAAACGAGTCGAATTCCTGCCGGCCCCCTTCCACCAGCAGCGGTAGATAGAGTTTATTCATCTGCTTGTCGCCGAAGCAGGCATTGTGGATTACCGGACTGAGTGAATGCCCGACCGGGTTGGCGATCACGCCGAAAAGCCTGGTTTCGGCATCTATGTAATCGTAGCGGTACAATTCTTTGAGGTCCTTGATTGTCAACTGGCCCGGTGCCGTAGCGTTTGTCTCGTCGACACTTGCGAAGGTAACGAAGCAGCTGAGCTTCTTGGCGAGGATTCTGCTGATAAGACCGCCGGGGCCCATGCAGAAAATAATTCGCTCGGCACTGGTCTGGTGCAGCAAATCAAAGGCGTCGAAACAATCGTTAATGTGATTGGCAACGTAGATAAGCTTGGGTATTGCCACGGGAAATACATTCAAAATGTTGCGATACAATTTTCCGATGTTGTCGAATTTAGTCTCGAAGTTGTGTGCCGATAAGATCAGCCGGCCCTTTGAACTTTGCGACAGCGCCAGCCTGATTTTTTCCTGGCCTTCGATGGAGAGGAAATTGTCGTACTCGAAGTCGATAAATTCCGCCCCGGCTTTCAGGGCGGCCGCCAGGACATCCACTCGCAGCTTCTGCGGATAGTCAATCGCCCCGCCCTGCTGCTTGTCTCGACAGGTTACAATAACAGGGAGCTTTTTATCGCCGGCGTTTTTTATCTCGGCAATCAGCTTCTTAACCATATCGACGTTAAGGTTCTCAAGATAATCGGTTCGCAGTTCAAGTATATCGGCGCCTGCCGCCCGTGCGGATTTGATTTGCTCGCTGGCCTGGTCGATATTTCTCGCTGCTATAGGAACGGCCAATTTTGTTTCCATAACCCAAATATATAGCAGCGAGCGGTTCCGAAAGCAAGAGCAAAAACTCAAGTATGGCACACAAAACCGGAATTTATATCGTCATTTAAAATGTTGCAAGCATAACGTAAATAGATTATATTACTAAACTTGTGTCGTTGAAAAAATCCAGGGCGATATCCTAAGACATATCTGGGTAGTGCTGTTTGCCGTGAAACCTGGGTTTTCTGTGTATATTGGTTAATATGATGTTAGAGCAAGAGATTAAAATTCCAGCCTCGCCGGCCGCGAGCTACAGGATAAAAATCGGAACCGATATTCTTGGCTCATTGTGGCCTAAAATAGAAGCCGATTTCGGCAAATACAGCAAATTTGTCGTGACCGATGAGAATGTAGTCTCAGCGGGCCATTTGCAGAAGCTCTTAGGGCAAAGAGGTGTTCCCACTTTCGTAATATGCCCTGCCGGCGAGACTTCGAAGAATATAGATACGGCGATCTCCATAATAGAGGCAATGGAAAAAGCATATCTCGGCAGAGATACGCTTGTTGTCGCTCTCGGCGGCGGAACGGTGGGCGACATCGCAGGATTCGCAGCGGCCGTATTCAAACGAGGCGTGCCGGTCATCCAGATACCGACGACCACCGTGGCTCAGGCCGATTCGTCTGTCGGCGGAAAAACCGGGGTCGATTCCAGCCTCAGTAAGAACGCATTCGGCGCGTTCTGGCACCCTGCCGCTGTTTATATCGACGTAGCGACTCTCGCAACGCTGGACGACAGGCAATTCCGTGCCGGGCTTGTTGAATCCGTTAAACATGCGATTATCGCTGATAGCTCGTATTTTGATTTTCTCGAAAGCAATCTCGACGCGGTCCTTAAGCGAAAACCTGATGTGCTGGAAAAAGTTGCACATTGGAACTGCAAAATAAAGGGCAGGGTCGTCGAGATCGATCCGGGCGAGCAAAACTTAAGAAGGATTCTCAACTACGGCCACACCATCGGGCATGCGGTTGAGGCGGCCAGCGGTTTCGGGCTGCTTCACGGTGAGGCCATCGCTATAGGTATAATCGCAGCCGGTCTGATTGAGATTGAAATGAAACTGGCCAAGCCGGGCAGGCTTGAGAGAATCCGGCGGATCCTCGAAAAACTCAATGTCCCGGTAAAATTGCCTGAGGATTTGGCTGATAAGGACTTGATTGACCTGATAAAACGCGACAAGAAAGCGGTGAACAAATGGCCGAGATTCGTATTGATTACCGAGATAGGCGAGGTTTATCGCCGGAATGAACAATACGCCGTCGAGGTCGCTCCCGAGGTGGTGGAAAAAATATTGGATAGACTTTAGAGAATATTCGTAAAAAGTTGGAATATGTACAGAGGACAAGGACAAATACGCCGAGTTCTACGAAAAAATGCGCCTGCCCCAGGAGTAGGAGCTGGTCCCATTTATTGCTTTATGTCTTTTCCGGAGGCTGTACTTGCTGCTTCAGATCGTCAGTAAGCATGTCCCAGAGATGTGAGTGCGCTTCAACAAGACGGGCGATATCGGCAAGATTCTTGAGCCGCTTGCTCTGCCTTCGCTCAGGCTCGGACCAGGCCTTCATCTTGCCTTTGAGAGTGTCCTCAAGCGAGGCAACTCTCAGGAGGATGCCGTGCACATCAGCCGCGACGGCACGGGAAGGGAAATCCCGATAGAAATCCTCCGTGCTGAGTTGAATACTCACCGCCGAACGTCCCTTGAAGTTGATGGACCATTCGAATCTCTCGCTGTGGAATCCTGCTTCCTCAAGCAGTGAAAAGGTGCGCTCGACCGCTTCGGCGGCAACAACAAAGTCCACGTCCTGGGTTATCATGGCCTGTTCCGCCCAGTAGTTCACCGCCATATCACCAATGGCGCACCACGTAATGTCCGCTCTTTCAAGGCAGTCAACCAGTCTCATCACATCATCGGTTCCACCGGATGTCTGCCAGTCGTAGAATTGCTTCGCCATCATATCTGCACGCTACCAAAAAAACGTCATCCATTACATAATACACCGCCCCCTCATATTCTACTCGTATGTATTCGATTATAGCTGAAACAATATCAACTCACCCGGATTTTGTCAAGCGTCAAGAGTCAATCCTATGCTCAACTGCATGGATTAGGGAGTTTTTTTCTTGCCTTATTGTATGGGATTGTGTAGATTCTATGGGAAAAATCCTTATTTGGAGATTTGGCTATGATAGGCAAAAAGATAAGACTCGAACGGATAATCGACCGCAATTCGCACAGAACGGTAATTATCCCAATGGATCACGGCGTCACGGTCGGCCCGATCGAAGGTCTGGCGGATATGCGGGACGCAGTCAGTAAAGTCGTCGCGGGCGGGGCAAACGCCATCCTGATGCACAAGGGTATCGTCCGGGCCGGACATAGAGGCGCGGGCAGGGACGTCGGGCTGATCATCCACCTTTCCGGCGGAACATCCTTAAGCCCCGATCCGAATGCAAAGGAACTTGTCTGCACTGTTGAAGAGGCGATAAAGCTCGGCGCCGATGCCGTCTCGATGCACATCAATCTCGGTGCCGAAACCGACAAAGAAATGCTCCGGCAGTTGGGTTATATCAGCGAACGATGTCAGGTCTGGCAGATGCCGCTGATAGCGATGATGTACACCCGCGGGCCGAAAATCAAGGATGAATATGACGTTAATAACGTTAAGCATGCCGCGAGGGTAGGAGCTGAACTGGGCGCCGATATTGTTAAGGTGGTCTATACCGGCAGCGTGGAAAGTTTCGCCGAGGTAGTCGAAGGCTGTCCGGTGCCGGTGGTAATTGCAGGCGGTGCGAAAATGGACAGCGACGAAGACATCTTCAAGATGGTCGAAGGTGCTCTTCAAGCCGGCGCTGAGGGTATATCGATTGGCCGAAACGCATTCCAGCATAAAAATCCTACTAAGATGGTTCAGGTTCTGAGCAAAATGGTACACCAGGGAGCATCCGTTAACGAGGCGGTCGGAATACTTCAAGGCTAATGCCGTTTTTGACTTTCGGTATGCTCTCTGTATTTTGCGTGCAGGCGTGAATGCGATGGTCAGCATCGGCGGGCATTCCTCTGTGCCGGGCAACGAATTAGGAAACTGAATCCCGGAGGAAAAATACCATGTTTCGAAATCGAACAATCGTTTTAATACTCGTCGTAGTTGTTGCTGCAATATGGCTTTTTGGTTATACTGAAGTAACGTCGGGGCAAGCTCCAACGAAGCTCGTCCATGCCAAAGATGGTTCCGGCATCGTCGGCTACAAAGACACGCCGATCCTGCCCTGGTGTGGCTACCATGTGCACGATCCAGATCGCCCTGCTCCGCCGAAAGTAACGCCGGGCCGACTTGGCATCGAGGAAAAGGCCGGCACCGCTCCATCTGATGCCGTAGAGCTTTTTAATGGGACATATCTGTCCAAGTGGAAACCTTCCGACTGGAAAATCAAAAATGGCGAGCTGATCGCCGTCACGGGCAACCTGACCACGAATCAGCCGTTCGGCGATTGTCAGTTGCATCTGGAGTGGCAGGCCCCCGGTCCGCCGCAGGGCCACATGTTCGATCGCGGCAACAATGGCGTCATGCTCATGGGACTCTTCGAGATTCAGGTTTATGACTCATATACGGAAAAGCTCTATCCGGACGGCCAGGCCGCCTCGGTTTATGCCCAGACTCCGCCGATGGTCAACGCTTGTCGAAAGCCGGGCCAATGGCAGACTTTCGACATTATTTTTTTCGCCCCCGTATTCAAGAATGGCAAGCTCGAAAAAGAGGCTTATGTTACCGTCTTACACAACGGCCTGCTCGTCCACCATAACCAGAAAATTTATGGCCCGACCGGCCATCGGATTCTGCCGGGCTACGATAAGCCCATCCCGGAAAAACTGCCGCTGATCCTCTCTGCCCACAACAATCCGGTGCGTTTCCGAAACATCTGGATACGCCCACTCTGACCGGCGATTCTGCGTGAAAAAGCCTTTAGGCTCAGGAAACTCTCCTTCCCGTATCCTTTCTTCTCTCGATTATCGATAAGCGAATTGAAGCTAAAAAGTCGGAGTTTACTTATTGCCTTGACATGCATATAATTAAGTGCCGATAAAGGATTGTACATGGGCCAAAAGGGAAACCAGTTCAGCACGTTTGCAGGAGTCTTCACACCATCGATCCTTACAATCCTTGGCGTGATAATGTTCCTCCGTGCCGGGTACGTGGTTGGCGAAGCCGGTATTCTCAATACGATCATAATTCTGTGTATTGCTGAAATAATCACTCTTTTGACCGCCATTTCCATGAGCGCTATCGCCACGAACACACCGGTCGCCGGCGGCGGGGCTTATTTTCTCATCTCACGTGCACTCGGTCCGCAGTTTGGCGGAGCAATTGGCCTGGTTTTGTTCTTGGCCCAGGCCCTGTCTGTGCCCTTCTATATTCTGGGCTTCACGAATTCGCTTGTGGCCAGTTTTCCGAGCCTCAGCACGTGGTTTGTCCCGATAGCCCTGGGCACTGCGGCAATTCTCTTCACTGTTAACATTATCAGCTCCGGACTTGCAATCCGCATTCAGTACATCGTGATGACTTTGCTGGCTTTGGCCATCGTCTCCTTTCTGGGCGGCGCCTTGCTTCTCTTCGATCCGGAGCTTTTACAGGCAAATCTAAGCCCGTCCTATACGAAGCCGACGATTGGTTTCTGGACCGTCTTTGCGATTTACTTCCCGGCGGTGACGGGTATTCTGGCCGGCGTCAACATGTCGGGTGACTTAAAAGACCCCGCTCGCTCACTGGTTCGCGGCACGATGGCGGCCATCGCCGTAGGTTTTGTCATCTATCTCCTCGAAATTCTTTTATGCGGCGGTTCGCAGCAGCGAGGCGATCTGCAGGCCCAGCCGTTTGAAATGCTGGTAAAGAATGCCTTGTGGGGCACGGGCTTTTTGGTCATAGGAGGTGTCTTTTCTGCGACGATATCCAGTGCGGTCGGGTCCTTTCTCGGCGCGCCGCGGGTGCTTCAGGCCCTGGCGCGCGACCGGATTTTCCCGATCCTCGGCATATTCGGCCACGGTTCGAAGAACAAGGACGAGCCGCGATATGGGCTTGTACTGACGTTGGGGCTGACGTTAGGCGTTATCCTGTTGCTGGGCGGCGGCGACTCGATGGCTGCTTTCGACATGATTGCGGCAATTGTCAGTATGTTCTTTTTGTGTACCTACGGCATGATAAATTTGGCTGCTTTTGTCGAATCTTTCGGCGCGAATCCGTCTTTCAGGCCGCGTTTCAGATTCTACCATTGGACTACTTCGATTCTCGGCACTATTGCATGTCTGGTTGTAATGATCCTGATTGATGCATTAACTGCTGCGGTGGCTATCCTCGTTATTGCCGGGATCTATGTATACCTGAGCCGCAGGGTATTTCGCTCGGCATTCGGTGACGCTCGTCTGGGTTTTCAATATGCAATAGTGGTGCGGGCGTTGCAAAAACTTCGCCGGATGACGCCAAACGCCAAGAACTGGCGCCCTACCTTCCTTGTTATGGCGGGCAACACAAAGACACACATGGTGTTGATTAAGTATGCGGTCTGGATGGAAGGTGGGCGAGGCCTCGTCACGGCGGCACAGGTCATATCGGGCGACCTTGAGATTTACGCCGCACGCGTCGAGAGCCTCCGTGCGGCGATGGATACTTTTCTTCGGAGCAACGAACTGGCGGTCTTCCCGGAGGTTGTCTTTGCCGAGGACATGGATGAAGGTATTCGCACGCTGGCGCAGGCCCATTCAATCGGTCCGCTAAAACCCAACACAGTATTGTTTGGCTGGCCTCGCAGCGCCGAGCGTGCTGAAGTGATGTTCCGCAATCTCTGGAGCATCGCTGCGATGGGCAAGAGCGTGGTGATTGTGGCCGACAA
>CBDVBU010000124.1:0-9051 GCA_965372295.1 uncultured Phycisphaerae bacterium | reverse complement strand
AGGTCAGAAGTCGGAGTTTGGCCGTAGGCTGGGCCTTTCTCCAGCCTTTCTGAATTCTGAATTCCGACTTCTGATTTTCGAGCTGGGGCCAGCGCACAGAAACCACTAAGCTTGGAATCCAGATAGCAGGCGCACGGATGCGGCGGAGCGTATATCAGACCGTTGCAGGGAATTATTCCATAGTTGCAGGCACCACGGACCCAGTGGTGGGTCTCCCAACTTTCCCTGCGGATGTCCACAAACTCTATGCCGGTGCGGGAAGCGAGGAAGTACTCGTCCGTTGCCTTGGCTCGGTAGCAGCGATGGTGGAACCAGTAAGTATCGACGTTGGGCATGAATTCTCGCTTCACTTGCCCTGTCTTCGGGTCCCGTCCTGTAAAGACTCCCGAATGCTTTCCCCCGGCGATCTTTCCGCACCAAACGAGGCCGTCTATCACCATCAGGTCTTCGGGCGAGCCGGCGTGACCGGCGGGATAGTGCGGGGCTTCCCAAAGCAATGTGCCGTCCCTGGCGGATAAAGCCCTGATTTTCCGCTTCAATCTACCGTCGGCAAAGAGGACCACGTCATCATATATCACCAGCGTCGGGCCATATACGTAGCCCATGCTGCTCCTCTGATCCATAGGTTTCGACTGCCACCTTTTCTCGCCCGTCTTTCGGTCCAGGCATACAACGCGGTCCCAGTTGTGGAAATAGACGCTCTGATCGTCAGCCGCCAGAGTCAGAGGCTCCACCGGATACTCGACCTTCCACAGCATCTTTCCCGTCTCGGCGTCGAGGGCTATAATGTTACGCTTGTCGGGCTTCAGAAGATAACCTTCCGACTTCTTCATTGTCCGATTTTTCTCGTCCCAGCATACCATGAGCTTTGGATAGTAGCCCTTCGGATTCATGGACTCATCGTTTTTCAACAGGAATAGCGTGCCGTCGGAGCACAATATTTCTTCGGTGAAACAGGTGCCTTCGTAGGTTTGCAGGATTCGTCCGGTAGCGGCGTCCAGCCTGCTGACCGGCGCTTCCAAACCGAGGGTTACATAGACCGAATCCCCGACGGCAACAAGACGTCTGGGGGGCTGAGCGGGACCATCCTTCAAAGGCCAGAGATGGTTGAACCACGACTCAATGGACTGTTCCCAGAGCACGATGCCGTTGAATGCGTCGCGCGCGGTCAGCCGCCACTTCGGGGGCATATGGATCGAAGCACGACTTCCCATGTCCATAATGGAAAACAGCCTGCCTTTTGCGGAAACGACCGCAGCCACACTTGAGGTATACTCGTGGTGCCGTGAATACATGGGGCCACCGTCCCATTGAAGGTGTCTCAAGGGTCCGATGGCCGTGTCATGAGCCACGGCATTGTTACTCGCATCGTGCAGGTAGTGCGTCCACTCGTCTATGTTTTTCGGCCGAATCTTGAATTTTTTCGTCCACTTATCACCATCTTTGATGTAAGCCACGCCATCAGGAACCAAAACGCGCATGACCTCCTTTATGGGAAGATTGCCGATGTTCTCCGAAACAATGAGATTGACCATGTTATTGATATAAGGCAGATAATTGCCGCTTAATCGATCGATTGATATTTTGCCGTAAAGGTTCAGCGAGCGGATATGCTCGCGCGCCTTTCGAACATTCTTCATGTTTCTGTCCAGGCCGTGGACAAGATAGCTGTCGTTGGCGCGCAGCGCGCCGGTGAGTGTTCCGCCGCCGCAGCCGATATGGACGATCAGCCCGCCTTTGACGCCGGTGTCGCTCAGGATTTGTCCGGCTTTTTGTTGCTGTGATTCCGCCGCCGGAGCCGGATTAATCATCAGCACCAATACCGGAACAATCAACGTGACAATTCTTCGTGTTCGTGCAGTCATGTTGGGCCTCCTTTATTTAGAATATTTCTCGAACAGCTTGAAGATTCAATCAAGAATTCGTGCGGTTATTCTATCAAAGGAATTGTGCCCTTACAATTGCATAATATTGCTTTGCTGCTATTGGGTCGGCAACAAAGGGGAGTAGGCGGTCTGATTGCCGTGGATGTCACGTGCTTTGACGCGGAAACGGTGGCCTTGTCCGCTTCTTCCAAGCCTTACTCCGTATGTGCGTGAGCTTTGCCAACCGCTGCTGAAGCCGGACTCGGTCGTGCATTCGAAGTAATACTGTACGTCACCGCTGGGATCTGCAGCTTCTGCCGCTGTCATCTCGGCCCAGTAATCGAAGGTTCCGCCGCCGTGATAGACTTCGATCGGCTCTAATTCCCACTGCATGGGATCCGGTGTTGGAGGCTGGAGATCGACGGTAACCTCGGGAGAATCGCCCGTAGTGTTTCGATTGGGAGATTTGTCCCGAACTCTTACAACGAAGCTGTATGTACCCTTCGGCAGAGAAGTTACCTGGTACACAGCGCTATCCTGCCAGTTGCTGCTATAAGCCGAATTTGAGGTACAGGTGAAAAAGTATTCTACGCCGTTTTCATCGGATGCAGTTGTTGCTACCATACGAATCGAATCGGCTGAAGATACATAAGGCTCAGTATCCCAAGTTGAAGAATCGGGGCTTGGAGGTGTAGTATCCTCAGGAAAGGTGGTTGCCGAATGTAGGTTTGAGGAAGCGGTTTCTACGAGATTGGCCTTGTTGCGGGCGCTGACTCTGTAAGAGTATTCGGTGCCGGCGGTTAAACCCGTGTCCGTGTAATTCGGTTCATCCTGCCAGCCGCTGTTATGCCCGCCGAGGGAAATACATTGAAAATAGTATTCCACGCTACTGTCGTCGGATGAAGTGGCGATTGTCGCTGCCATTTCAATTGTAGTTCTTGAGATTGCGTAAGGTTCGATCAGCCATGTCATAGGATCGGGCTGCGGCGGCTGTGGGGGTAATATCTTCGGTTGCCAGTTGTTTACAAGAATCGCATAATCTGCGAAATCCACCACACCATTCCTGTCCAGATCTTCGGCCAACGGTACTTCATTGCTCAACCACTTGTCCGTCAACAATAACATATCGTTGTAATCCACCCAGTCGTTGGCATCGTTCACATCGGGATTCAGCTCGGCAATATTACCGGCATCAGACAGTGACATACTTGCCTGGATCGTTCCGCCGTAAGCACCGATATTGATGCGCCTGCCGTGCGGCCACAATTCCCCCGTCCAGTCCGAATTAGATTCATTAGGATCACCGGCATCTATGCAAGGGCTGGTGAGACTGTCGTTAATCCAGCTTTGGTCAACGGGGCTCCATCTGCCGGCTTGAGATGTGACGTGGTAGTCTCCATCGACCCAGAAGTCGTCACTATCATCGGGCGTTTCGTTGTTGTCCCAGTAACCGTTACTGACAAAAAGCGGTTCGGCAATGATATCGCCGGGACCTCTCGTTACGCCGCCGCCGAAGTTTCCACCTTCATTCGACCAGAACGCATTGTAAGAACTCGTTCCTGCTCCATAAATCCCGCCGACGAAGCCTGCACTGTTAAATGCGATTATATTGTTGCTGATATTGCCCGGACATCGGCTCACAGCTCCGCCGTTCTCTTCGGCGATGTTGCCCACAATGGTATTGTTGTATATTTGGTAACAACTGAATAAGCCGCCGCCGTTGGTGGACCTGTTGCCGGCAATAATGTTATTGTTGATTCTGCCGCGGCAATTACTCAGCGCACCGCCCGCAATCTTGCTCGTATTTCCAATGATCCTGTTGCCCGTGATGTTACCTGAACATTCGTAGCATGCACCACCTTTGTGCATTGCATAATTTTCGGCAAGTATATTGCCGGTAATCGGACCCTTGCAGAAAAACAGAGCGCCGCCGCTGTCGGCCGAACTCTTGTCGAAGTTATTTGTAATAATGTTGTCTGTTATTGGCCCGTTACAATAAGCTATACCGCCTTTGTTTTCCGATATAGTATTGTTTTCTATCGGCCCGTCACAATAGTATATCCCATAGCCGACGTTGGAGCTTATCGTATTGGCCGAGATCACAGGTGCAGCGTTGTCTTCTCCGTGAATGCCGTGACCGATACAATCTCTGATAATGTTCTTTGAGATTGTCGGCGAAGTGCCGTAACAGTGGACGCCCCGGCCGGTAATTGTAAAGCCTGTAAGAACCGAATGATGACCCTCTCCGAAATCGAAATTAACGCTGTAGCCCGAATCGATAGTAATAATCGTTGATTGGACGACGCCCGGATCATCGGGATCTTCGCTCGTAAGCGTAACAGACTTGTTGTTGAAAAAAATCCTCCGGTTGTAAGTGCCGGACTTGACAACAATCGTATCACCTAGTCCGGAAGAGTTGATTGCATCCTGGATATTATCGAAGTCCGCAGGTCCATTATCATCGACAGTGATTATTGTCGCCTGAGACGTGAAAACCGACAACAAGCATACTATGAGGGTAAAAACCAGTTTTTTCATCCTAATATCCATCCTCCAGTAGAGTATAAATTCATAAAAGCTTATTCTACTATAAAAACAAGATTAATTCAAGTAAAAAGCGTTGTTTCCTTATTTCATATAGCTTTTTAGCAATTGTGTGGATTGTTTTTGTCAGGCTCCCGAAACTCTGGCTGGAATCTTCTATCAGTAAAGCCGACAAAGCCTTACTTTTTCGGACTAATTTTTTTACTGTAGAGCCACGGAGCATCCGACAGTTCGTAATCGACTATTTCACCGGGTTCGAAGAACAGTTTGATTTCGTTTCGAGCCGATTCCGGGCTGTCCGATCCGTGAATGAGGTTATATCTTTGGGAGCAGCCGAAGTCTCCGCGAATAGTACTCGGCTGGGCTTCATAGCCAAAGGTGCTGCCGATCATCTTGCGAACCATATCTACGCAGCCTTCTGCTTCCCATATCATTAAAAGCGACGGCGCCGAACTCATGAACTTCACTGCCGGGGCAAAAAACGGCTGATCCTGATGAGCGGCATAGTGCCGACGGGCAAGATCCGCAGGGATTTGCATGAGTTTTGCCGCGATGAGCTTAAGACCTTTTCTTTCAAGCCGTGAAATTATCTGACCGGCTAAATGCCGCTGTATAGCATCCGGCTTGATAATGATTAAAGTGCGTTCTGTCATTCAAAAGAAGTTTTCGATTTTCGATTTGCGACTTACGATTTTAAATCGGCAATCGGCAAGTGGCAAAAAGCAAATTCAATATTATACTCCCTGAGCTACAATATAAATTTCCACCCGTCTGTTTTGCGGATTGCCCTTTTTGCCGGGCTTATTGTCTGCAATAGGCCTGTATTCGCTAAAACCTCGTGCGCTCAGACGCTTCGAATCGACATTGTTACTTTCCATTACTTTCAGCACGGCTATTGCTCTATGTGACGATAAGTGCCAGTTGGTAGGATGCTTTGCGCGTGTCTCAGGCTTTTGAATAGGAATGTCATCGGTGTGTCCGGCAATTATTATATCGAATTTCCCGCCTTGTTCGGAGTTGAGAATTGCAGTAAGCGATTTTACCGCCTCAATTGCCGATGCCGCCACATTGTCGCTGCCCTTGTCGAAAAGCAGGTCGCTCTTGAATTTTACTATGCCCCGGCTCGAATCATAAGTGACCATATCGTGTTGCTTGGCAAAGTCTTCCAGCAACGTGCTGAGTTCCACAGGTAGTGCCGCTCCGCCTAAAAGCAGCCTCTGCTGCATCGAAGCGATCAGCTCTTTCTTTTTGGCAAGGTCTTCCTCGAGTGCGGCAATTTGCTGCTGCAGCGACTCGACTTCGATACTGTCGGTTTGCTGAGCAGCGGCGAGTTGTTTCTTCATCTGCTCAAGTCGCAACGTATTAGCCGCCAGTTCGGCCTGGAGCTGGTCTATGAGCTTTTGCTGTGTATTGTTTTGGATTCGCAGGTCCTGCATCTCCGAGTTGCAGCCATTAACAAGTAAAACACAGGCACATAAACTAAAAATAACTGAAAGTTTGACAGTTCGCATCATTTAATCCTTTCCAAGATGATTAAGGTATTTTTACCATCCATAAAATACACAAGCCATTCAATAATAGGCCCTTACAACCTAACAAACTTTATTTTCTCGACCCTCACCTATAAATTAAACCGATTCGTGTATAGCCGTCAAGAATAATTTTTACAAAATATCAACAGCTTTTTGACAGCTTGTTCTTAGACAAGAAAGTTTTGGTGGATTGTATTGGAACTTTAGTATAGAATTTTACCCTTAAATAACTTTACCCATGTTTGATATTTGAATAAGATTTTATGAAAGTCTCAGTAGCAGAAAAGTGTGGATTTTGTCACGGCGTTAGAAACGCTATCAGTGTAGCCGAAAAAATTCTTGCAGAAGAAAATGACGTCTATAGTCTCGGCCCAATCATTCATAATAAAGATGTTGTGGACCGGCTGGCAAAAAGCGGCCTGAAAACCGTAAGTAAGGTACAGGATATTCCCTCGGGGACGGTTCTTATCCGTTCTCATGGAGCCGCTCCCAAGCAGATAGCGAAGCTCAAAGACAAAGGACTCAGCATTGTCGATGCCACGTGCATATTGGTTAAGAGGGTGCAGCATATAGCCGGCGAGCTTGAAAGGGATGGTTATAAAGTTGTAATTATCGGCGAGGAGAATCATCCCGAGGTCCAGGCGGTTGTGGGCTGTGCCGAGGATGTTGTCGTCATTGCCGACGAATCGGACCTGCATAAGCTGCCCCAACATGCCAAGCTGGGTGTTGTTTGTCAAACGACGCAAAATCCTGACCACTTTGGCAGGATGCTGTGTGCTATGGCGAGCGGCAGCTTTAGCGAGTTGAAAGTGATCAATACTTTATGCAGAGAGTCGATAAGGAGACAGGAATCAGCAGTACAGTTGTGCAGGCAGGTGGACATAATGTTTGTTCTCGGTGGTCTGGAAAGCGCCAACACGCGCAGGCTGGCGGAGTTGTGTAAAAAAGTAAATAAAGAAACATATCACCTCCAAAACTGGAATGAGCTTGACGAAAGTGTGCTTTCCGGCAAGAAATCGGCCAGCGTTACAGCGGGCGCTTCAACGCCCGACTGGATCATAAACGAGTTTGTGAAGAATCTGAAAGTTTCTGGGCGAGGCGGCGAGTGAGGTAGAGTTTTTCATAAAATAACAAAGAGATTCTTGAAAAAACTATTACTATCTGTTAAAAGTATCGGATTGGTAAAATGTTGCCGTGATGTAATTTGCATTTGCTGCGTGGGCAAATGGCTTTTTTGAAATCATTAACCGAAAATAGTATTTGTGCAGCGTTGCACATAAGCTTGTCGGCGTAAATGTGGGGCGCCGATAAGTCGGAAATACAAGCTCCACAGAAGGATTTAGTTTAATGGTAGATAGAAATATAGTCAATAAATTAGGTTTAACACAAGAGAAACTCGAACAGCAGGTTAGTGAAATGTTCGGTGAGCAGGAAATTGAATTCCTGGAACAAGCTCTGCAGACTAAGGTGGATTTGCGCCTGCCTGGTACTCTTCTTAAAGGAACAATCGTATCGCGGATCGGAAATGATGTTATTGTGGAGGTAGGCCTGAAAAGCGAAGGGATTGTCGATGCGGGTGAATTTGACAGTGCCGACGAGATAGAGCCGGGCAAAGAGATCGAAGTTCTGCTTGAAGACACGGACTCTGAAAGCGGTCTTATTTTATTGAACAAACGCAAAGCCGACCTCATGAGAGGTTGGAAAACAATTCTCGATACGAAAACTGAGGGTGATGTTGTTAAAGGCAAGGTCATAAGGCGAATTAAGGGAGGCCTGCTGGTCGATATCGGAGTGCCTGTGTTCTTGCCGGCTTCTCAGGTGGATATCAGGAAACCGGGCGATATCAGCAGGTTCATCGGCAAAGAAGTGGATTGCACGATTCTCAAGATAGACATAGAAGGCAGAAACATTGTCATATCCAGGCGCAAACTCATAGAGGAGGAACGCCGGAGCAGCAAGGAAAAAATCCTGACGGAAATCGAGGTCGGACAATTGAGAAAGGGTGTTGTGAAAAACATCGCCGACTTCGGCGTATTCGTGGATTTGGGAGGCCTGGACGGCCTGCTGCACATTTCCGATTTAAGCTGGGGCAGAATATCGCATCCATCTGAAGTCGTCGAGATCGATCAGGAGATCGAATGCATTGTTGTCGGTGTCGATAAAGAGCACGAGAAGATTTCGCTGGGCTTTAAGCAGAAGACATCCAGCCCCTGGGAGGATGTCGAACATCGTTATCCTATCGGGGCAAAGGTAAAGGGTAAAGTCGTCAATGTGATGAGCTACGGTGTTTTCGTACGGCTCGAAGATGGCATCGAGGGGCTGGTTCATATCAGCGAGATGAGCTGGACCAAGCGCCTTGCGCACCCGGGCGAGCTGGTCAATCTCGGAGACGAAATAGAGGTCATCGTGCTGAGCGTCAACAAGGAAAAGCAGGAAATCTCGCTGGGGCTAAAGCAGACTCAAACCAATCCATGGGCGATAGCTTCTCAGAAATATCCGGTCGGAGCGATTGTTGACGCTAAAGTACGCAGTTTGACCAATTTCGGCGCCTTCGTGGAGGTGGAGCCGGGTATCGATGGTATGATACACATTTCGGATTTAAGCTGGACGAGAAAACACAGCCATCCCGGCGAGGCCCTGCACAAGGGTCAGGAAATAAAATGTATTGTTCTGGAAGTTAATGAAGAAAAGCGGCGGATTTCCATGGGCATCAAACAGATGACCGAGGACCCCTGGATACGCGCCATCCCCGATAAATACATTCCGGGACATATTATCAAAGGCAAAGTGGCAAAGCTTACTAATTTCGGTGCATTCGTTGAACTCGAAGAGGAATTAGAGGGGCTCTTGCATATTTCCGAACTCGCGGACCACAAGATTGATAAGCCTCAGGATATTGTTAAGGTGGCCGAAGAAGTTGAAGTAAAGATTCTAAAGGTCGATACTGATGCCCGTAAAATCGGTTTGAGCTTGCGAAGGGTTAAGTGGGCTGCTGAGGAGGAGCAGGAAGCCGACACAGGCCGGCAGCGAGCACCATCTGGTCCTGAGAAGGTGCTGTCCGATGCAGATGTTGCCCAGCTTAGAAAACAGAAAGAGACTCCTGACGAAAG
>CBDVBU010000123.1:0-9058 GCA_965372295.1 uncultured Phycisphaerae bacterium | reverse complement strand
AAGGCGTTCTTCCGCGGTTAGCTCACGCATCTCGCTCGACCCACAAACGGCAAACAATCCCGCGACGCCCGAAGCAATGTACCAGTCAGTCAATCGGTCCACGCCGTCCCAGTCGATTTGTCTATTGCGGGCAAATGCGGTCAGCATCACCGGCCACACGCCACCGGCAAGATCAGGAACAGCTCTCGCGCCTTTCTCCTTGAGATAGTCTGGCTGTACTTTTCTGTGCATTTCGGAAAGTTCTCAAATGATGATCATCATTCCAAAGGTGTGCCGTCCTGTGTCCACACCGTCAGGTTCGTCAGGTCCCGTTTCCTCTTCGGCAGCAGCGTTCCGGCGAGAAAACCAACGGCAAACATCACAACGTTGCCAATGATAATCGTGTAATATAAATCGAATGGGACTTCTAATACTTCCGGGAGTAATTGCCTGCTTGACAGCATTGTCCAGCAGGTGAACAGAATTGTGGCGCCAATCCCGAATCCAACGGCGCGTGCATCACCCTTTTTAGTCAAGAAACCCAACATATACATTCCCAGCAGTCCTCCGCCGAATAGGGATGCCAGTATTGTTGCTGTGTCTTGTAACGTTTTGGTATCGCTCTTCGCGAGGAGAATGGCCCCGACCATCATAATTGCCGCCGCGATGCTGGCAAATATCCATGCCACTTTCAGGTAGTGCCGATCATCACGGCCCTTAACAAAGTGGCGTCGGTAGATATCCACGATACCGACTGTGGCGACCGCATTGATGATCGAGTCTAATGACGACATCGCCGCCGCAAGAGCTGCTGCAATTACCAGCCCCGTGGCACCTGGCGGCAGGTAATTCATTATGAAAAAGGGCAGAACCTGTTCGGCCTTGCGCACGCCTGTCAACATCTCCCCGGTCTCGGCAGTTGGAAAGACCTTGAAGAACACAAACAAGCTCGTTCCCAGGAACATGTAGAAAGTCCATATCGGCAGGCTGACACAGACACATACCCACATAGCCTTACGGGCTTCGTGGGCATTCTTCGAAGCGCAATATCGCTGAACTGTGTTCTGGTTGGTGCTGTACTCAGACAGCCAGGTTATCAGACCGAGGCAAAACATCATCATCACTGTCTTGCGTTCCAGCGAAAATCCCCACGGTACGGGATTGAGCTTACCATCGGCCAATTCTGCAAGGGCAAATTTATTTTCGGCTGCCGCTACCGAGAATATCTGTCCCAGGCCGCCAGGCAACGCATGGATGATAATCGCCAGACACAGCACACTACCAAGCGTTAGGACAACCGTCTGGACAACGTCAGTCCAGATTACCGCATCAATTCCACCAATGATAGTGTACACTGCTACAAATATTCCTCCGACCAAAATACACATTATTGGGCTTAGCCCTAACATTTCATGCAGCACAAGCGAAAGAAGGTACAAGATCATGCTTATCCTCACTAACTGCGTAATGATAAAGGCTACAGCCCCATAAACACGAATGGATGGCCCGAAACGACCTTCAAGGTACTCATAGGCAGATGTAATCTTGCCCCGGCGAAAGAAGGGCAGATATATGCGTGATGCGATAACTATCCCTACGGGCAGCATTAAGTTCGGAAGGAACCGAAGCCAGGCGGTCTTAAAGGCATCGGCGGGAAAGGCAAGAAAAGTAATGGAGCTGATTGAGGTGCCAACTAAACTGAGCCCCACAACCCAGCCGGCGAATGACCGGCCTCCCACGAAATACTCTTCCGTGTTCGTGTTCTTCCTGGAAAAGTATATGCCCGTCGCGATTATCCCCGCCAGGTAAACAGATAACGTGCCAATATCAAGCCAGTGAAGATCCATACAGTACTCCTAATTATAACACATAATCTATCATATTCGTCAACAAACGCATGAGAAAAAGCAAAAAAAAAGATGTATAGCTTACCTATTCCATCCTGGAAAGAGGTGAAATGAGCCTTACACAGAGTATTAGTGCTTAGTGAAGATTGCACGGTGGACGTCACTCATATCGCCCTGTTCTTTCCAAAAAGTTCTGGCCTTAATGGTGGTGCTACGGGTAAGCGTAATAGGCTCAGTATATAAAGGTGAAAGTGTGGTTGGTTCGGTTCCGTCGAGTGTGTAGTATATCCGCCCAATACCATTGCGGTCGGCCAGTTCAACTTGTATTGAACTATCAAAATTCCGTTGAGGCGTCAATATTATTGGTGGACTGTAATAATCTCGTGGGGCAAAAGCCAAGGAGCTTTGGAGTGAGTATTCGCAAGTACACCCGGAACTGGATTCCGGCACAAGAATCAAGCCGCCTGCAGGGATAATGTTCAGCCAGCAGCCCGGCCGAGTGACTTGAGTCAACCGGATTCCTCTGGTGCTATCGACTTCGATCGGGTACATGCGCGGATTTGAACCTCGGCCGTAAAGGTAATGGGCCGAGCCAGTCAGTCCACCGCAGCCGTGGCCGCCGCGATAGACGTGGTATTTTTTCTTCTCGCCGGTATGAAGGTCAAAGGCGTAAGGTCGCGAATAGAAAGTCCGCCCATTGATAACCGGGTGCTGCCATTGTTCGCCGTGTGAGCCGTCTTTACCGAATGGTTCGGTCCCGGCGATATTCAAGCCCACATAATCAGTCTGCCACTTTTCTTCTCCCGTATCAGCGTTGAAAGCGAACAGGCCGTAGTTGACGAGATTGTCTTTGTTGTATGTGCCGGTGAAAAGTAGTGTGTTCTCGGCATAATTAAGAAACATGATATGTTCGTATGGGAACCGGAAGGGGCGTTGCCATATTTTCACGCCGGTTTCCGCGTCGAGCGCTACAATGAATAGGTGCTTGTCACAGAACTTATCGATTCGAAGCCGACCGTCATCGTCCTTCATTATTTCCGGATTGCGGCATTGTACGAAATAGATTCGGCCATCACCGATAGTAATAGCACTGTTCATGATCGTTCCATCTCTGTATGTCCAGCGGATCTCGCCGGTGTGCCGATCCATGGCAAAGAGATAATCGCTTACGATAACTTCTCTGAAGTCACCTTCCAGTATGTGGCTTCCGTTATCAGGTTTGCCGTGAAAATCCTGTTTGTAAAATGAAGCCCTGACTTTCTGACCGGTACCGAAGAGGAAATTGCCAGAGTGGTTCAGGTAACCCCAGTCGTGTTTGTTGCGATCGTCCAATTGAGGGGCTTTAAGAGTTAGTTTGTGCACACCGGTAATAACATCGACAGCCCAACACTGGTCCTCGACAACAATATAAACGTATTCATCTGTGGCCAGCATGTGGCCGCTGTCCTTGAGGGCACCGATACGTCTTGAGTTGGGCACATCAAGCCGCCACAATTCTGTACCGTTATACGCGTCAACAGCGATGATACCCTCAAGAGTGGGGACAAAAATGCGCCCGTCCTTCACCAGTGACGACATCGGCCGATGATGGCGATCAATCATAGACTGAGGCCCGGGTTTGCCGAACCACTGCAGGGCCATTGGGCCGCGAATTTGGTCGCCGCTACAGGCGGTATGAGCGGCATTTGCATAAAGCTGGGTCCATTCTCCGCTGCCCGAGAGGGATCCGCGCCTGATGACTGCCCATAATCCATTGCGTCTGTTGATTCTCCAGCCTGGAATCGTCGCGTCATTGAACCAATGTTCGAGGTTGGATTGTTTGAGTTTATTCCTTTTCTCGTAGGTTTCTTTGAATTGGCCGATAATTGCCGTGCCGCCACATGGCCTAAGCACGCGAAACATTTCGGCCGCGGATGGAGGTAGTTCGCCGGAGATTAGTGTGCGTTCGGAGACAATTAGGTTAGCGAAGTAGGCTGGATATGGAAGCTCGTCCAACTTACCGTGATGTACAGTAATCCTGGTGCCGTAATACCCGGCCCTGTGGAGTTTTTTTCGAGCTGTGATTACTTTCCGAGCATCTTGCTCAACTGCGATAACCTGTAGTTTCGAGCGTTTGGCGATTTCGTACGCAAGACGACCTTCCTCACAGCCGAGCACCAGGCAATATCCCTGACGTATATTTGCCTCTTCAACGATTTGTTGAGCGGCCAAAGAGCACATATCAGTCAAGTCGTCCTGAGAATAAGGATCGATTTCAGTTTCTAAATGGACGAGTTCCGTCCTCCTGGAAGATATGATCGAGCGATTGGTGAAGCAGTGAATCGTTCCTTCGTCGGTGCTGACGAATAAACGGCCATTTGCAACGCTTAATCCGTAGGCAGCGCCGTTTACAGATGCGCTCCAGGACTCGCGTCCGTCAGCGGCACTCAGCGCCACGACTTCATCTTTTCCGCCGACAAACAGCGTATTGCCGGCCATAATAAGTGAGTATGTATGATCGCAGGCGTGCTTCCAGATGAAGCATTGTTCCAACGATTTTTTGTTTTGTCCCAGAGAAAGTTGGATATTCCGCAAGTCATCCTCGAATTTGTTTGACGGAGGGCTGTTCTTATCAAGTTTCTTAAGCTGTTCGCGAATCTGTTTTTGCCGGCGGTTGAGAGTTATTCTTTGCCTCGAAAGTGCAAGGTATTTCCTTCGATCAAGAGCGGTAAGCTTTTTCTCCGATTGCATATATACCATATGACCTTTAACGACCATACGCAGCCCACCAAATGTTGCTATCGTTTCCTTCGTTGTGACATTGGCGGCATTGAGTTGTTTGGGGCCACGGCCGGGTCCTGTCACAAGAGTGTCTTCTGTCAATAGTGTATAAGCTCCGCCGGCGCTGCCGAATTCTCCCTGTAATGTACCGCTTTTGCGCGAAAAGGACACTGGTCCCGTCCGTCCGGTCGGCACGTACAGATTTTGAGTCGAAGCGAGCAAATAACCTTGTGGCGAGACATCAAGTTTTTGCCGCCACAGAACCGCCCCGTTTTCAGCGTTCAGAGCAAATAAAAACGTACCATGAATCGGAAACAGCCCCGCTGCGATAAACACTTTTCCAGCATCGACTACCAATCCGGTCCGAACGGGCAACATCGATATCATTCGTCCGTTGCCCGGCACCATGCTTTTTTCAGCAGCAACGTCAAATTTCCAAATCAATGAGCCGTTGTCAGTTGAAAGGCAATATACGCAACCATCGTCAGATCCAACGTAAAGTCTGTTTTTAACTACAGTGGGAGCCAGTCGAACAGGTCCGGCAGTAAAGAAAACCCATCGCACCTTCCCTGTTTTGGCGTCCAGAGCGTAAACGCTGAAGTCGGCGGAGGAAGCAAAATAGACAGTATCACGGACAGCCACGGAATGAAAGGCGCGGTCGTAAATTACAGTTGGCCTTAGTTGGTCGTGATTGTGCCAGAAGTCCTGGACGGCTGGTGGCGGCCAGGCAGGTTGAGGTGGGTGGTTGGCCTGGAACCGCCAGCACTCGGAGAGCATCGGAGGCAATTGTTCCGAAGTTACACCGCTTCTTGCTTTGTCATGGTTATATGTTGGCCAATCATCACCCCAAGACACATTGGCCGTCAGGAGAATCATAATGCTTATTGACGTGAGCAGCCAGTGTATGCTTCTAATCATGTATTCTCTGCAGAATATAACTACTTTTTTTCGGTAGAAGACCTGGTTACGCAGCCAAGCCGCCGGATATCACTATGGTACCGAATTTCCTTAAGAAAGACAACTGTTTGTCATGCTATGTGCCGCAGGTTATCATTCTGGCTAACCTTGGTATCGCTGTTGTATCACTTGCTTAACATCGTCTACCGTTCCGGAAAACGGACCAGGTTTCTCCATTTTCAAAGAAGTCAAGGCCGCGGCAAAAAGACAGGACTCCTGCGGCGAATTATTCTTTCGCCAGTTACAATAAGCACTAAAACATGTATCTCCCCTGCCGGTTCTACCGGTGAGATTCTTTGCGGTAAACGGCGATGTATATACTTGTCCATTAGCACAGATAGTAACACCCGAATTTTGCGTCACCATTACTTCGTCAGCTCCCCAGTCATTTAGTATCCGTGCCGCTTTTTCACAGTCATTCGTACCGGTAAGAATTTCCGCCTCTGCGGCATCGGCTTTGAGATAACTAATTATGGGAATATATTTTTTCTTCGCCGACCAATCTCTAAAAAGCAGTCTGCCATTCTCTTTTGCCCGTAAAAAGCCTTGTGTATCAACGGCCACTTTCCCCAACTCCGACAACTGCTCAATTAAACTTTCGGGAAATTCCCCTTTGATAAGCCCTCCCAGGTAATACAAATCGGCCTTGATGTCGCCGGGTATGTCGTTGATGTCAAAAGGATCCGCAACACTTATTGCTTCGCAAGTTCTTCGCTCACGATCGCTGGTCAAATATGTGTTTCGGATTGAGGTTGTCTGTGGTGAAAAACAATGGATAAACGGCACATTACTCGCACTGAAAACTTCCAGCAAAGGTAAATCGTCACGACTAAGCTTCGTCAGGGCAATTACATTAGTATTGATTCTCTGAGCTGTTATTGTCGAATGTACAACCGCCCCGCCGGTAAGATAGTCCCGGCCTTCAGGCGTTACGATTATGTCCTTAGATACGTGCCCCAGAATTAAAACGTCATAATGAGCCATAATTACTAATCCTTTGGTTTAACCTTCCATAGCGTGCAGGATATCAAAACAGCAACAATGGCCGCCCCCAGCCAGAAATAAAACGCTTTATCAAAATCATGTATTGTTTGGCCATGGACAGTCATCTTGCCTGCTTCTATTAAACTGCCGCTAATCCAGTCCTGGAAGGCAGCTCCGACATAACTGAACATTCCCACCAGCCCCATAGCTGCACCGCTGGCGCGTTTGGAGCAGATGTCTATCGCGATAAGCCCGCCCAGAAAAACCAGTAATCCACCCAAACCAAAAGCAAACAAAGAAATGCCGACCAGATGGAGGGGTTGAAATTTGCGCGATACATTCAAGTTCGTATCATTCTGCTCTATGCGAAATCCTTTCCAGAACAGATACCATTTATCATAATCAATGTGCCATTCTTTTTCATCACCGTCTTTAACCAGGGATACCCTGGCCTCCTGCTGCAAAACAATCCCTTTATCTTCGAATGTGTTAATCAGCGCCGGCCCGACATCTCCTTCCGCCAAATATTGCGCAGCGGATTTATCCAGAGTAAATATATATGTCGAAGGCACGATAAATAATATTATTAGCCCTAAGATTTTTATAAGCCCATACATCAGCGTCGTAACGTTTCGGCGGGATTTAAAAAAGAAATCCGAAACAAATCCTGAGGTGACCGCCCCGACCGTTTCCATAATTTTCGCCAGAAAAAGAATAAAGCCGGCCGTTACCAGTGAATAGGATTTTGCTTCCTGTAAATACAGCACGCCCCAACTGTTCACGCCGTAACGCGCTATATACATAGCGACGCAGGAAATACCCAGGATCCAGACATAAGGATTCTTTATCACGCCGAATTGTGCTCTATTGACTGAATCCTGCTCCAGGTCGGCATTGCCCGGATGATCATTCTTGTAATCGGCGACCAAAGGAAGGCCGTAAGTTCGCGGTCGATCGGCCAGCGTTTTGAACAACAACAAAGCCACCACTATCGAGATAAGCCCCGCACTCCATAAGCCCCATTGCCATCCCGCCGCGGCAATTATTAACGCAGTAACCGCAAAAGTGACCCCTTCACCGATACTGTGAGCCATACTCCACAAACCATATCGCGTCCCGCGCTCTTTATTACTGAACCATTGGGATATAGAAGCACCGCTGGGAGCGGACCCCATGGATTGAAACCAGCCGTTGACACCCCACAAAATAACAAACAATAAAAATATTCTGGTAAAACCAAACAAAATCACAATAACCGACGATACCAGCAGCCCCGTGGACATAAACCGGCGAATATTACTTCGGTCCGCCAGAAAACCGTTTGTGAGTTTCCCAAAAGCATACGTAATAAAAAACGCAAAACCAATCTTTCCCATCTGTTCGGCATTCAAAATATCCGCATCGATCATCGACTTTTTCGCCACCGAAAAACTCAGGCGACATACATAAAAGAAACTGTAACCGAACAGCAGCGAAAGAAACACCGACGTTCTCTTTCTCTCGAATAACCTGGTGACTTCCTCGTTATTCTCCAACAGCGGTTTATCCGGACCGGTCTTGAAATAATTGAAACATTGGCTAATCATATTCATGCGTTCCTCTTCATACATACCAATCGTAACTTAGCTTCGGAGGATCATAAACTTCAGTGAAAGGCCGTCCCAGCGCCTCGCAAAGCGACCGTAAGCGCCGCATTCGCTCATATCCAACCGTTCGGAGAAAATTGTTTCGTGCAGGGCTATCCAGCGTCACTGCTTCTTTCCAGACGGCCCGCCCGGCCATCACGCCACTTGCTCCCGCCTCACAGGCGATGCGCACCTGCTTTAGAAAAGTATCATAAGAAACACCGGCGGACAATAATACCCAGGGAGCTTTGCTTGTGTCCGTCAACTCCCGGCATGCATCACGCCAGATATTTTCATCCGGCTCGACGCTTACATCCACTGGAAATTCCGCTTTGAGAATATCAACGCCTAACGGCACAAGACGACGAGCAGTTTCAATTACCACCTTTCGTCTCTGCTCGGCTTCCAAAGGCCCGTGCGAACCGTCGGAAGCATACGATAAAGGTTCGAGGAAAAAAGGAATATCATTTCGAGCGCAATCGGCGGCCACTTCCTGGACAAGCGCCTCTCGCTCGCCGGCTTCCGAGGCCTCAGGATTGTAGTAAAGCAGCATTTTCACGCCGGACGCCCCCATACGAACCGTCTTTTCAACCGACCAGTTCTCAACCAGGCCTGTCGTACGATTCGCCGGATCGCCCGTCGAACCGGTATCCAAAGCAACTATCAACCCTGTCCCGGCGGGCATTGAGCCGTCGGCTACACATTGCCCGGCGGCCGTTTCCGGATCCAGCAAAACTGCGGTTGTCGCCGGAGCCAGGTGCCGCACAATATCTTTTTTCAGGGCTGTCAAAGCTTCATCCGTCTTGCCCTGGGGTGATTCTTTTTCCAGCGAACGGCGAAGCGGACCGCGGTGATCTACCGCCACTACGGCAAAAGTTCCTTTAGAACCGGCCGTCTGCTGCAACC
>CBDVBU010000122.1:0-9070 GCA_965372295.1 uncultured Phycisphaerae bacterium | reverse complement strand
ACCGCCAGCATTATTGTGCTCTTATGCACATTTTCCGCAGCGGCTTTCAGGTCTTCTTGCGCAGCATATCGTATTCGGTCTCGAAGCGAAGCTTGTGCCGGACTTCTTCCTGGGCCAGCGCCAGAAGGACTTCCCGCGATTCCTCATCCTGAACGTTTGGTATAAGATTCACGTATATCCTGAAGGCCGCTTCTTCCTTCTCCATACCCAGCAAAAGCATATCTGCATAATCCATATCCAGCGGCGCATCGCTATCTGACATTATATAATCACTCTCAGGACGGCCCGATGGCATCTGCCGGGCGGGCAGGGTTTTACCCATCTTAATCATCTCCAACTCCAGCTTCGCCTTGTGCTCCAGCTCTTCGGCGGCCATATCCTCAAACACCTGCCGCATTCTCGGAGTGTCCACACGGCCGGCGAGTGCCAGACAAAAATAATACGCCTCCACTTCTCTTGAAATAGCATATTCCAGGATTTCCTCAATCGAATCAACATTGCCCATAGCCGGTTTGCCCTCAAAATCAACACATAGTCAATAATCGTCACTAAATTGAACTGCCGACAGGTTGTGGATAGCTGCATTAAACCGGAATAGCCCTGAGTCCAACCAAGCTAACTCCTCCAGGGGCGAGTCCTATTCTTAAGACCTTTGAGTACACGGTTTGCAATAAGCACATCTTCGGCAATCTCGAAATCAAACATCCCGGCCAGCACGAAATCGGCGCCATTTTCAAACGTATAGCGGAAAGCGTCCTCGGGCGGTATAGCGCCGGCGGCCATGACCTTGAACGCAAGCCAGGGCTTTTCAACGCCTTTCATAAAATCGATTACTTCCTGCGGATTGTTGCACCAGTAGCCCGGGACCTCGGCATAAATGCTCGTTAGCTCATCGGGCCTCGGCGCGCTTGGATAGTTGTGGTGGTGGAATGTCTTGATGTAGAAATCGGCGTCGATTTTATTTCGCTCGCACTCCTTAATGACTTTCAGATCGTGCGCTCCGACCCCGGAGGGTACACCGTGCTCTTTGGCAATTTCCACAGACCTGGCAATCATATCGACCTTACCTTCGGAAACAAAGCGATCGGCACTCACGCCCCAGAGGTAAATTGCATCAACTCCTTCATCGACAAGCTGATTGACCTGTTTGCGAAACTCATCCGGTTGAGTATCTACCTGGGCGGTCGGGCATATTATCCACTGCATCTTGCCGCCCATCTCGTATCGATATTTTTTGAGCATGCTCACAACGCCGGGAGCGGTATGGATAACAAGCGTGTTGACGCCGTGTGCTTCGGCCAGCGCCATCGTTTCGAAAATTTTCTCCTCGGTGTTATAATGCGCCGTCAGATTATAAACATACTTCAAGTCCCGGCTATGCGTGAAATGGGTCAGCAAATTTCCGCCCAGCAAAATCCTGCTGATTTTCAGATCTTTGATCCTACCCTTTGGCAAATCGACATCCGACAGCACGTTTTGTGCCGGGCCGGACTTTTTCACTGCGCCTTGAGCCAGAACCTGATTCTGCATCCCGTGCATTGCCAAGGCGCCCGCGGCAGGGGTTAGCAGCGACTTTTTAATAAAATCTCGACGATCTATACTTTGCGACATCAGTATTCTCCTTCCTTCATATAAAACCAGGTTAAAGTCATAAGCTGCCTAAATATCCGAATTCATTCTACTTGTTTCCGGAGATTAGCACAAAACTTTTCCAGCTAATTTTCAAAACGCCGAATTTATCTGGATTAACATGCCGATAAGTAGTAAAAGAGTGTAATGCTGCGATTATGGAGCAAATATGGCTTCTGATAAGTTGAATATTTATAAAAGGCCGAAATTGCGTAATCCCCGTCTATTACTTGGTTTCTCGGGCTGGATGAATGGCGGCGAAGTTTCGACAGGTACCGTGAAGTGTCTTATCGACAAGCTGGACGCCCAAAAATTTGCCGACATCGATCCTGCAGGATTTTATATGTACAGCTTCCCCGGTTCAATGGAAATAACAGCGTTATTTCGCCCTCATACACAGATAAAGGACGGTATCATCGAGTCTTACGAGATCCCTGCGAATACATTTTTCTGTAGCGAAAAAGACAATCTTATAATCTTTTTAGGCAAAGAACCCAATCTGAACTGGGAAGAATTTTCAGAATGTATCTTTTCGGTGTGTTCTGAGTTTGGCGTTGAGATGATATATTTCATCGGCAGCGTGGCCGGCCTTGTGCCCCACACACGCGAGCCGAGACTTTTCTGTTCCGTCTCGCACGCCGAACTCAAGGAGAGGTTCCAGCACTACGGCGTAAAATTCACCAACTATGAAGGCCCCGCCAGTATTGTCACTTACCTCACTACCAACTGCAGGAAACGAGATATTAAAATGGCAAGCCTCGTAGCTGCGATTCCCGCTTACGTGCAGGGCAGTAATCCCAAGTGCATAGAAGCAGTAGCACGAAGAATAGCGGGCATGCTGGAATTAGAAATAGATTTCGACGACCTGACAACTATAAGCGATGAGTTTGAAAATAAATTGCACAATGTTGTTCAGGAGCAGCCCGAACTGGAAATCAACATTCACAAGCTGGAAGAAGATTACGACAATGAGATTTTCAACAACGAGATGGGTGATTTAAAGACATGGCTGGAACAACAGGGTATTAGAGTCGATTAGTCACCAATTTGCCAGCCAAGTTAGCCGTTCTGCAAAATTCTATAAAAACATACGGGGCTTATACTGATTTGGAATCAATCGGTATAAGCCCCGAAATTAATCAACATTCATCGCAATTAAAACCGCCTACGGCAACGTAGTCTGGTCCAGAGCAAGATCATCGGTAATTAGAATTGCGTCAAGCATTGTACCATCTTCACGCTTGGCGATTTCCAGTGTATGCTCTCCTGCGGCTAACATCCAGTTCACAACCGTACCGCCGTGGTCGTCACTATGAACCTCGTCCCAGGCCCAGCCATCTGGGGCATCCATCCCGTTAAACTTCACCCAGCCGCTGCCGGGCTGATCGGGGCTTTCACCCGGAGTCAGATTAATAGCGCTCGGGATCCGGACCCAGAATGAGTCGGCGCCGGCCTCCTGACCACGAAACAGGATTTTGTAAACTCCAGCCGGAGCGGTAAAATTGTATGTGGCGAGCCACTCAGCTCCGGGTGCAGCATCAAAGTCATCACCGTCACCGTCGTCCGAACCAATATGCTGTCCGCCAGATGAGTTCGGATCGTCGTAAAGTCGCCAACTGGCCCCAATGACGTCGGCGGATTCTGCTTCAAACCAAATTTGCACCGGAGGCTCTCGATGCGGGTACAGCCGGATATCGTCGAAGAACATCTTACCTGTACCGCCGGCCTGCGGATTATCTCTATTGCCGATACCAAGGGAGATATTGTCCACATCGGTCAGATTCACGCCCTGATCCGCAAAGGCCTGCGTAGGAATAACCCACTCAGTCCAGGCGTCTATCTGTGTAGCAGCCAGGTCTTCGTAGCTCACAATCGCAGGCGTGCCCGCGCTATTGCCAACGGCCACATACATCGACTCGGCACTGTTGCTGGATATGCCGATATCCTGCGATTGCCACTGCCCCGTCACCGTACCGGTTGTCTGGACACCGGAGAATTTGGCCTCACCAGTCAATGCCGGATTATGACTCGTTAATGCAAGACCTATATAAACATTCGAACTCATCGAGATACTCGGCCTCCAGACCAGCAGCACCCAGGTCAAACCGTCGCTGGAATAGTAGCCTCTTAAATTGCCCGCGAAATCACGTTCCAGCTTGACCCAGTATGGAACGGTAACAGCTTTTTGCTCATCCGTTGCTACCGAAGTGTCGCTGGTGGCACTGCCGTCAGTATCCGTCCGGCCCTGGAACCTGCAGCCCTGCGTGGGCGTGCCGTCGGCATTGGTGGACGTAATATATACCGCGGCGAATTTCGAGCCTGGATCGAGCGTCTCGCGAATCATCACGCCTGACTTTGCCCATGGGTCGGTGTTATCCACGCTGTCGACCCTGGCTGTTATCGAGCCGACGCCGGTGAGCTGTATGTAGGCATAATGAAACTCGTCGTGGGCGTCCCAGATATCGGTGCCGGAAGCGGTTATCGTGTAGGTTCCGGCCGGCCCTTCTGTAAAGCTGCCCACGGAACCCGGTAAGCCTCTGAACCACAGCGATAATTCTTTAACACCCCGAGCCGTCCAGTCCCGGTGGGAACTCAACGTCATGGTCGCCTCGGAATATTTCAGGTAGCCCTGCTTATTGTTGTTATAAACGAGCGGTATCGACTGCTTACCACCGTGAACGATGCTTTCCTCGGTAAACGATTCGGTTGTTTCGTCGCCTACCGCCGAGCCTGTTCCGTTGCCGGGATAAGCCGGTTCAGTGCCATGCGCAACAAAGCCAAGCCCATCTTTCCATGCCCACCATATCTGGTTCTGGGCGGCATCGTAGGCCTCGAAATCGTCCAGCACAAAATGTTCCTGTGTCGTAAAGTGCCAGATATTTCCCTGCCATAGGCCGGGCGTCTCGACATCATTAACCTCATCTACCCGCCAGAAGTAAGTCTTGCCCAAATCGAGGGCCAGCGGACCATAACTGGTCTCTGTCACGGTCGTAACCGGGGCAGTGCCGTCAATCACCGCCTGATAGTCGTCGCTAAAGTAAACATTGTGCTTATCTGCCTGTCTTCCCGCTCTGAAACCGAGGGCCAAATCCAGTTCTACATCTGCCGCCCCGACAGCTGGGTTGGGCTCTCTTGCCTGCACGGGTATGGAGAAGAATCTCACTTCACTAAGACCGAACTGCTCCAGGATGCTCTTCCAGTTGCTGTTTGCAGTCAGTTTGACATATTTCGCTGGTACACCTTCCATATCGATAGTAGTATCATACGCATAATCGTTCTGACCGGGTGCCTGGGTAAATTCATGCGTCGTTCCCAATGTCGTATAGTTTTCACCGTCTACCGAATATTCGATAGTAACATCTTTGAAACCTAAACCTATAGCCGCCTCCAGGCTTTCATTCGAATTCCATATCCACATTTCATAGACTTTTTGAACACTTTGGAACTCAAATTCGATCCAGGTCGGTTGATTTGCGTCCGCAGCACTCAGCCACATATTGCCTTCACCTATGTTGCCGTGCAATAAACCGTTAGGATCAAGCCCCGAACCGTTCACGGTATTGACTGCCTCTTTGCCATCCTCGCTGCTGGATGCCGTGGCGATTACATTATCGATGGCATAAGCAAATAATTCGGTCGTAAAGCTCCAGACATCACCTCTGCGTACCGTATTGTCGGGCGCGGCATTAACCTCATCGACCCGCCAGTAATAAGTTCGGTCGAATTCGAGCCGCTCTGATAGAGCATAAGTATTCGGAATAATGCGGCCCTGGTAGACATCTTCCGGGTCAGCCGTTGCCGTGGCCTGGTCCACATCTTCGAAAACGGTTCCGAAGTAAACATCGTGCGTGACGGCAAATAATCCCGTTTCCCAGCCGAGCACGAGATCTCGCGACACATCTTCTGCACCGTCAACAGGTGTCGGACTAAATGCTATGATACGTGGGCCGCGTATGCTTTCGGGTGGACCTGGTTCAGAATCAGACAGAGTAAAATCGGGATTGGTCGTCAGAACTATCTTATCGACAATAAGCTCGTCCTCACGCATCCAGATGTTCAGGGTGTGAAGCCCGGTGCTGGTGACCTCAAAACTCGCCGGTTCTGGATCCATAGTGTCATTGTTCCAAGCGTATCCGTCGTTCCAGCCGCCACTCATTCGGTCAGAAGTGTCTATTCCCTCACCATCCAGACCGGCATGGCAGGAGTCACCGCCTCCATCGGGACCCCAGGCGAGTACCCATACATAGTGCGTGCCTGTCTTGACAAAGTCGATCTCATAGTCCAGCCGTGCACTTTCCGCTACATAGGTTGTGTCGTTTGAACCTTCATTGGCGACCTGCATACCCATGATGCCGGTAAAGCCTCCCGTCGGACCAACTTCCTCCCATCCCGTGCCATTCTGGCCCGGTTCCTTGTTGTCATAGTGCTCGGCTTCCACCGAAACGATCCCATCCGGACCGGGATCCTGGTTGAGCGGCTTGGCATTTGTTAAGCCTGCAGCCAAACCAAGCACCAAAACAAAAAAAGCAAAATAAGCAACTTTTCTACACATAATAATGCTCCTTTTAAAAAATGTCGATTTATAACAGCCGATAATATTCCCCGTCTTGACTATGACCTTTGGGTCATGTGCTCCCTGCACATTTGTACGGTTTGAAATGGCCTCCTTTCAAAAGCAAATTTAAGGCTTTATATTAAAACATCAAAATCTGAAACATAATTCAGATTTAAATCGGTAAAAAGACCTGGATTCTACAGTCTTTTCTATCCTACTTATACCACATTACCCACCTTTCCGTCAAGGATAACGGCGTAGAAATAGAAAAAAGCGGCTGGTTTTGCTCGAAAACGTGCAATTCTTGTATATGCAAGTTCCAACAGACACTTGGCAGAGAAGAGATTCGATAAAATGTTCAATTACCGCCGCTTTATGAAGTGACAATTCTTAGTAATCCTTGAACTTTTTCATCCAATCGGGCCAATCGGTCGACTGGGCACCGCCGGCCATAGTCCAGGGTCCGGCCTTGGGATATGCTCGATGCCACTTCAAAGCCCACAGCTCCTTGAGACCAACCTTCCTGACAGACCAATCCAGAAAAGCCATGTTTATAAACGCATCGTGCCGGTCGATGCAGATACGTCTCATATGCTCCATGCCCGCCCATGCCAGATCCTGCACTTCCGGCGGGGTATCCGTATGTCTCGGGAAGATATTGAATCGTAGTGCATCCATAAAAAGAGGCACATAGCCGGCACTTTTTACGTTCGGAGTTCTCCAGTTATTTACGGTCTCAAAATTTTCATAAACCGTTGTATATGATGGGGGCGGATCTTCCACCCAGCCATTTATCCCATAGCTACCCCAGTCACCTTCCTCAGCATAGCCCTGACCCCAAAATCTGCCCCAGGCTGAAAACACGTTAAATTGGGGCGACTGATTTCCGTTCTCATCGATCAAAGGAGTCATTGCAGTGGGACAGCAGCGTATGAGGTGATCGTTTTTATAATACGGTCTCAGAGCATTCGTCCAATGGTGCGTATGTCCATCTCCAACACCCGCCTGGAACCTGCTGTCGTGGTCTTCGGTATACATCGAAAAGAAGAGATTCCATTGTTTGAGATTCGCCCGACAACTTATTGTCCTGGCTTGCTGCTTTACCCGCTGCAATGCCGGCATCAAAATCGACATCAGCAATGCAATAATAGCGATTACGACCAAGAGTTCTATCAATGTAAAACCACTCTTTCTTCGCTTGTACATAATCCAAACTCCTCAGTTTCTTTGTACCATGCAAAATATTATCACATTTCCATATAGTCTGTAGAAACTATGAATTACTCGATTTGAACAAGGATTTCTCGAAATAACATTCGCGGCATGGTCAATTTCGCAACTTGAAATATCACGTCACGAAATCGACTGATAACTTTGACTCCTACCTCAAAGCGGCCATTCTCAGTAGTCTTTAAGGCTCTGCATCCACTCGGGCCAATCGGTTGACTGAACGCCGCCGCCGAGGGTGTAGGGGCCGGCTTGACTATACTTTCGATGCCATTTGAGGGTCCACAGCTCTTTTACCCCCACTTTACGAGCCGAAAAATCCATGAACAGACAACCGTTGAATCCATCGTGTCGGTCCATACAGAACCGTCCCATTTGCGAAACATCGCCCCACGGTGCACCGTCAATAACAGGAGGAGTGTCAATGTGTAACGGCATACCGTTATAACGCTTTGCCTCTGTGAACAAAGGCACATAACCGGCTCCCGCCACAGCAGGCCCGCGCCAGAAGCATTCCGGCCCTCCCCGCTCTTGATGTGGTTCCTCGCCTGGATCGGGGTTGACAACCCAGCCGTTGATTCCGTAACTTCCCTTCATTTGCTGCTGCTCACCATTGTACATCCAGTGACCCCGACTTATATATCCCCACGCCATGGTCGCACCGACCTCTGTGCCTTCCTCGCCGGAAGTATTGCCATATTTGTCGTACCAGGGCTTCGTCGCGTTCGGACAACAGGTAAACTCATCATCCCATTTATAGTAGTCACCAAGCGCATAGACCCACCGATTGGCTGTAGGTTGGTTACTAAAGCCCAGCATGAACCGGCCATCGTTATCTTCGGCGTACATCGAGAAAAACAGGCCCCACTGCTTGAGCTTGCTTATACATGCAACGCTCTTGGCCTGATTCTTTACCCGTTGCAGGGCCGGCATTAAAATCGCCATCAGCAGCGCAATAATAGCGATTACGACTAAAAGTTCTATCAATGTAAAACCACCCGTTCTTCGCTTATACATAACCAAACTCCTCATGCATATATAATCTGCTGCTAAACTCCTATCTATTCTATGAGATGCGCAAAACGTGTATTCTGTTTTGCCGTTTTTCGTACTTTCCTGTGTTTTTCAAGACCCTTACTTGATTCACAATCGTATTATACCCTCAAATCTTCTTTACTGCAACATTAAAATAGCTAAAATCACAGTTTGATAAATATACTGCATAGCAGGAATTGCCAGGGAGAAAGGCTAAAACAACACCACAACGCCTTATGAGTATTGGATAAAGTTTACTCTTGCAGCACACAGTTGCTGCGAATTGCTCTGAGAATAAAAAGGCCCGGGTTCGGACAAGATTTTCCTTGTAGAAAAGCTTCAATTCTGCTATAAAAACAGTGTAGCTTATGCTTTATGGCTGAATTTTCATATTTCTATCTACAACAGCCTGATTCGAGGCTTTGGAAGGAGGTAGCGCCAAACCATAAATATCTGTCCTGATTAGACATAGATAGAATTTAGTGAAATTATTGAGACCAGTTATTGCTTAATTTCATTATCTTGAAGTAGGTTTATTACGTGTAGAAAATTATTTTATTTAGCTTCTTTCGTTTTTGCGCTCAGCTCATCTGGCCTGCGTGGTAATGGGCGTTCGTGAATTAT
>CBDVBU010000121.1:0-9090 GCA_965372295.1 uncultured Phycisphaerae bacterium | reverse complement strand
TCCCAAAGTGAAACTGCCACCCGGCCGGCGGAGAAACAAGTCGATTTGAAAAAACAAAGCCAATTTGCTCCGGCTCTAATGAGCGTAACGTCTTTTGTGAAAGGAGAATATGGCAATAAACCGGCCGGACGAGTCGAAGAAAACAAAGCCAATCAAAGCCAATTTCAGCCTCTTGCTCCAACCAAAGGAGCGGGAAAAAGAGAAAAATCGGTTGCAGCAAGGACTGGTTAATGGAATGTAACCTGTTTACGAATCAACGGGCGAGTCGAATCGACCATTAATTATTGGCTAAGAATAGAGACATCAAGAAATGTCTCGACAGCGAAAAAAAAAATTCAAAAAACACTATAAAGTTTGAATTCTCAAGATCAACCTGCTATTCTATCGGCAACAAAATATAGCGGTGGAACTAATCAGATAAAATAGTCTAAACGGAAAGAAAGGAAATGCCATGAGAATGAAACGAAATGCAATTCTGTTATTGATCTTGTCAATTTTACTTTCTTGTGGAGCGGGGTGTACGGATACCGGAAGATATGCAGTATCGGGAAAAACAAGTACGCTGGGACTCGGCGGCGAATTTACTACAGCAATAAGATCGGATATTAATGTAAGGGTCGGTATCAATGCACTCGACATTGATTTAGACGATGAGGAAATAGAGGACGTTGAATTCGATCTTGGAATAGATCTTAGTTCGTATTCAGTACTGGTCGACTGGTATGCCTTCAATAGTTCATTCCGTATTAGCGGCGGTATCATCTCGATGGACAACGAAGTTGATCTGGAAGCAAGAGGACCTTCCGGAGAAACGGTGGAAATTGGCGATGTTGAGTATGATTGGGATGAGGTAGGAACTTTGTATGGCAGTATAGAAAGCGATGAAGTAGCCCCTTATATAGGAATAGGCTGGGGCAATCCGCTCACCCACCACAGAAGGTGGGGATTTACCTGTGATTTTGGAGTTGCCTTTACAGACTCTCCTGATGTTACTCTTGCCGCAATAGGCGGTACGGAGCCTTCGCCTCCGGAACTCGACGAGGAACTGGCCAAGCAAAAGGGCGACATAGAAGACTTCTTTGATAAATTCAAACTATATCCGGTTATTGCCGTCAGCTTTTTCTATCGATTCTAAATATAGGAGGACTGGTTCAGGCTGTATTTAGGCCACCATAGGCCGTTTTGTGGAATCCGTACTGAATTTACGTTGACGTATCGGGAATTGGTTCTTCGAGAGACTCGCCGTCTTCTTCGGCGTTATCCTGCGGCTGCTTGTCTTCCGGCAATGACTGCTTTGGTTGCTTTGATTCGTAAGAATTTTCAACTAATTTTTGCTTCTCCGGCAGACATCATGCAGAAAAACCTCTCAATAGGCAGAAAAATATTAGAGCACAAATATAATCATATCGTCGTAAGCACTTGTAGTCGAACGAATTAACTTCTTTGGACAACCGTCCTATAATAAAATTTTAGTAAAATCTCAAAAAAAGTGTATCCGAATGTTGACAAGGTGGTAAAAAGTGGTATAATCTCCCATCTTGAATAGGTCAAGTGGGACGAATGCCATGCTATTATTAACAGGCGAATATCAGCACGTAGTCGATAACAAAAGCAGAGTCCTAATTTCTAACAAGTTAAGAAACCAGATTGATGTCGATGAGCACGGCAGCAACTTCTACCTTGTCCTCGGCGCCAACGGCATACTCTGTTTGTACCCTGAAAAATATTTCGAGCAAATAGCCCTTGCTGTTGCGCCCGGGACCACTGCACCGGATGAGGCCGTAGTGTTCGAGCGAATAAGCTTTGGTTTGTCGAGCAAGGTTGAATTAGACGGCCAGGGCAGATTGCTTCTGAATGAAATATTGCGAAAGAGAGCCGGATTGAAAGACCACATTACGCTTGTCGGCGTAAGAGACCATATCGAGTTGTGGAATAGTGAAAGCTGGGAACAGTACGTTTCAGACAATATGACTCAATATCAAAAACAGATGTCCCAGGCACGGCAGGTTGTCCTGCAAAAACAAAACGAAGAACTTTGACTTTTGGAGTGGAGACAAGACAGAATGATTGGAACGGATTCAAACCATTGTAGAATTGTTGCTGAAAGTCTCGCCGCTAAAAGAGAGGTTAACGAGCAAACTTTTGCCTCGCTGACAATTCTTGATGAAAGGCTTGAACGATTAAAAAAACTAAACGGTGCTTTTTCCGGCGTTGCATTTTCGCCCGATGCAGCAAAACTTCTAAGTCAGAAGAATGCGGTAGCTGTCGGCTGACTTTAAGTTTTTCATGCGAGTTGAGCAACGAGTGAGGCCCCAATTCACGGGGACACGACAGTAAAAACGGCATATCATATATGACATACGAAACAAGTGGACGGTTCGATTATAGAGCATACTCCGGTTCTTACCGGTACGTTAGCTGAGCAGATAAAATTGCCATCGGATGGCGTGATGGTCGATGCGACCATAGGACAGGGAGGTCACAGCCTTCTGCTCGGTAAAACTTTGGGCCCTGAGGCAGTTATCGTCGGTCTGGATGTTGATACAAATGCTGTCCGAAGGGCCCAGATTAATTTAAGGGGGCTTGCCTGTAAGGTTATTCTGCTTCATTCGAATTTTTCTCGAATCAGTGAGCAGCTTGCCGGCCAAGGCATCAAAAAGGTTGACTTTATACTGGCAGATTTGGGTATCAGCTCGGTACAGCTTGCTGATGCCGAATTTGGCCTGAGTTTCCGAACAAATATGCCTCTGGATATGAGAATTGACAAAAGATTAAAACGCACCGCAGCCGATATAGTTAATAAATCGGATGAAAAATCTCTGGCTGATTTGATTTACAGCTTCGGTCAGGACAGGGCCTCGCGACGGATCGCGCGTTTTATTGTCCGGCAACGTGAAATTGAGCCGATAAAAACAACAGGCCAACTGGCACAGATCGTCTGCAAAGCATTTGGCAAAACAAAGCGAGGCCGAAGAAGCAGGATACATCCGGCAACCAGGACCTTTCAGGCGTTGAGAATTGCAGTCAACGACGAATTGGAAAATTTGAAGAAACTGCTCGCTTCGGCGCCGGATTTGCTGAATAAAAATGGTTATATAGCAGTTATCAGCTTTCACAGCCTGGAAGACAGATTAGTCAAAAACGATTTCAGGCAAAACGAAAAGTCAGGTATTTACAGGATCGTCACGAAAAAGCCGATTATGCCAACACGAGAAGAAATCGAAGAAAATCGGCGGTCAAGAAGTGCAAAATTGAGGATCGCACAAAAACAATAACCTCGTCGTGCAATTCTCATTAAGGAAATGGAGTTTCATTATGACTTCGGATGCGAAGATTGGATTGCTGTTAGGCTTGGTATTCATATTTATAATTGCATTTGTTATCAATGGACTGCCCCGCTTTCGCAGCGTCACAAACGGCAGTGAAATGACCACGAACATGGTCAGCTTACAGAATGATACCGAGCCCATCGGGAGCAGGGAACGTCAAGCTCCGGGAGTTTTTGACTGGACCGAGCAAGCTAACGAACAGACATACGAAGAGAATCAGCCCCCCCTCGAGCAAAAGGAGGATGTTCGCTTTAAAATACAATTGCCAAATGACATTTCGGTCGCAAAAGACACTTCAATTATGGAAATTGCCGACGAAGTCGAGTCCACCGTACCCGAACCAGTCGAGCCGACTCCGCCGGTACAGATTCCTGAAGAAAGAATTGAGGTCAAGAAGCCCAAGCCTGCCAGGCCGGCCTGGCCAAAAGTCTATGTGGTTAGCGAGGACGATACTCTGGCCGATATCGCCAAGAAGTTCTATGGACCTGAGGAAGGCAACAAGAGAGCGAATATCGCGAAGATATTCGAGGCCAACCGCCAATTGCTGAAAACCGTTGATGCGATCTACGTCGGCCAAAAACTTACGATACCGCCGCTCGTGGCTTCGCAGGCGGATAAGAAAGAAACTGAGAGCACCTTTGTGGATTCAATATTTGAGAAGGTAAAATCAATTGGCAGGAAGCATCTTTCGACTCGTTCCGACAAAGCAAATCAGAGCGTACCATACGTTGTGCGAGAGGGTGATAATTTATGGCGTATTGCTGCCGATCAGCTTGGAAATGGCAGCCGGTACCGGGAGGTCAGCAAACTCAATGCCAGTATCCTTAAGGACGAGAATGATCTAACTGTCGGGATGCTCCTGAGAATGCCGGTTCAATAAGGCAACGGCAATCGGCCGATTATAACCGGGATAGAATATTAACTACTCAAACTGACCGATTCGCTCTGTCATCCCTGCGAAAGCAGGGATCCATGAACGCCACGGCTTGAGTGGATTCCCGCTTTCGCGGGAATGACATACTGTGTTATGTTATTGTTATAGAATGGCTTACTGTAGTAATCGACTCGAAACCGGTCAGTTTTAGTAATTATTAACATGGAATCCTGAACGAATAACGATAAACGTTTATAATGTCCCAGTTTCGTTTTGTTTTTGTTGTATTTTGTTTTACGGCTGTTCTGATATTTGCCGTTAATCTGCGTAGTGCCAAAGATCGTATTTTCTATGAGCGTTGTGCATGCGACGTCGATATTAGCCGATTGAAACAGGAGCTTGGCACCAAGCAGTTATTGCTGGAAGGCTTGATCAATCCTGCCGCGATTTCACAGCGTGTTGACGAATCAAATACTGACGATTAAAAGTTGAGAAGCGTTCGAATAACCATTTTTTTTTCTTTGTTTCTAATAGTGTCATTTCTGGCACTGGGCGGGAGGTGTTTCTATCTACAGTTTTACAGGAATCAACATTATAGCGAAGCCTGCTTGAAACAGCAGCGGTCATACAGGAACTTACGGCCTCAGCGCGGCGTAATACTGGATTGTCGGGGCAGAGTGCTTGCCGCAAGCAATAAAATCCAAACTATTTTTGCAGAGCCGCGAGCAATACAAGATGCGAAAGCTATATCCTCAGAACTTGCCCCGATTGTGGATATAGGCGCACATATCATTTGCCAAATGATATTGGAAAGCCGTAATCCGGGCTTTGTAAAAATCAAGACAACCACAGACGCCGATCAATGCAGCGCCGCAACTAAGATTTACGGCATTGGGGTTCAGTCCAACTGGCAGAGACATTATCCAATGGGACACCTTGCGGCAAATGTTGTCGGCTTTACGAGTCTCGACAATCGTGGATTAGAAGGAATCGAGCTGAAATACGACAAAGAACTCAGAGGCTCAGCCGCACGGAATATTTTCTTTGCCGATGTCTATCGCCGGCCCATTCGGGCAAAACAACAGGATGGCGTTTTAACCAACGGCAAAGGAATTATCTTAACTATTGACGCAACTATACAACAGTTCACGCGAGACGAACTTATCAGGCAATACGAAAACTACGAAGCGGAATCGGCAGTAGCGATTGTGGCCGAACCGAAGACCGGGGCGATTTTGGCGATGGTCTCGCTGCCTGATTTTGATCCTGCCGATATCCGAACAACCGACCCGAATAATTTCCGCAGCCGGGCGATCACCGACTGGTATGAGCCGGGCAGTATTCTCAAACCAGTTGCGGTCGCAATCGCCCTGGAGGCAGGGGTGGTGAACAAGACAGAAAAGATATTCTGCGAAAACGGAAACTATCACGGCAGAGGATTCGGGCGGATCGGAGAATACCGCCGGGGATTCGGAAATTTAACCGTACGGGAGATTCTGATCAACTCCAGTAATATCGGCATGGCCAAAATCGGACAGAGACTCGGCAAAAACAGGCTTCACGACGGGCTTCGGCTTTTTGGCTTTGGCAGGAAAACGGGTATTGAGCTTCCCGGAGAGATCGATGGGCTATTAAGGCCTGCGCATACGTGGGACGGTTACAGTGTCACCCGGATACCTTTCGGTCAGGAAATTTGTGTAACCGGTATGCAGTTAGTCCGAGCTTTCTGCATACTTGCCAACGGCGGCCGGCTGATTCGGCCATTCATGGTCAGAGCGATTGTCGATAATGACGGAAATATCACCGAGCTGAAAAGACCGCCCCCCCCGGTTGGTTATATCATCAAACCCGGTATTGCTAAATGGATTGTTACCGAGGCCCTGACCGGTGTGATCGATGAGGGAACGGGTAAGAGAGCGAAACTCGACAAGTGGCAGGTGTTCGGCAAAACCGGAACTGCAAATATCGCAAAGAGCGACTCAAGAGGCTTTTCGGACTCCGACTATGTTGCTTCCTTTGTCGCCGGTGCACCGGCGGATGATCCTGCTATTGTAGTGCTGGTCTCGATACGCAAGCCGAATCGGTCGCTCGGCAAAGGCTATACCGGCGGAGCCGTTTCATCACCGGTAGCGGCCAAAATAATTGAAAGAACGCTCACTTACCTCGGCGTCAAACCGGACTAAACTCGTGCTACGTGCCGCGTGCTGAGTTCTGCGTGCTTTGTGCCTCGCAGAACGCTGAACGTGGAACTATGAACGTGGAAATACGAGCAACAAGAAACATGTCCGCGGCTCATGACTCGGAACTCGTGACTCGAAACACGGGCGACGAGCAACGAGCAATACCCCCAGTGACTTTATTACTAATCGGCTTCAATCCCGCCAGCCCAGGACCTCCGGATTAATGCGCAGTATTATGTCATCCTTCGTGTCTGCCGTGCCGTCGGGACCCAGACTGAAAATTTTCCTGTTTTTAACGTCAACGATGTACTCATCACTATAAGCACTGGCTTTCAAGCTGAAATCTTTGCCGAGCCTCTTGTTCAAAACAATTTGCAGAAGGTCATCATGTATCTGTATGGCAGCCTTTCGTTTGAACAAGCTTTTGAACAAGCTTTCATACGAAACAAACCTCGTTCGCATAAGATGTGCGCCGACAGGATTGTAGCAGATATAAAGCAAAGGCAACGACTTGGAGGCCTGGAATGAAACCGGACCCATGCGTTGATAGATAGACGGCCAGACCGGGAATTTCACAATATTGGGATCCTCGACACCTTCCATAGTGTTAATCCAGCCATCGCAGACGTTCCTGTATAACCTTAGCGTGGAATTTCTTTTGAGCAGTGGAATCTTCCCAACCTTACTTTGACCTATATTCCTGTTAATGAGATATTCAAACAGTACGCTATTTCGCAGTGACAGTTGCTCCTTCGTCAAGGGTGTGAAGTGCCCTGCTAACATTTCAACAGACTCCTGCGAAGCATGAGCATTGTTTGCAATCGAGTTCGCAGTTACCATGTCGGCAGTCATACAGACATTACAGATCCATTTACCGATCAATGGCCGGGCGTTCAGGCTGAGTTTCCTGAATACCGAATCCAGTTCGGTCAACTGTATAGTGACGGCGTAAATATCATCTTGTTCGGTCTGCAAATGTGCGTAGATATCATAAAGATAGGCCAACTGTAATAGATCCTGTAGTTGCATAATCTTGAAATCGATGCTCGGACTCGTCAGGTCGGCTATCTCGGGAAATTCATTGAGCCGCCGGATTACGTCTCTGGCTGTTTTGTTATCCGACCATATCTGTTTTATTTCTTCCGCACAGTAGTCGAGCGTTTTGGAAATTTCCGAGATCGTTCCCGTTTTTATGATCCCCCTTACTTCAGCAATCATGCTACTGTCACTTTTTGTTATCTCAATAGCAGAGACACCAGAAGAATAAGTCTCCTCTCCCAACAATGTCTTGAGAATTTCAGAGCTTTCGGCATATTCTGGCGGGGCGGAGCGAAGGTCCGCAACTGTGTAGTCATTCGGTATCGGCGGTGCATCAATTCTCCAAAGCAGGTAAAAAACGAACATAAAAAGGATCGTAATATTCATGCCTGCCAGCGCAATATACTTGCCTTTGAGTTTACCGCCACTGCGCCGGATTCCGAGGATACTGATGATCCCTATGACTATTGCCGGTATCCCGGCCAGCATAAAGAAAACCAGACTGAAAATCCCCAACACCAGAGTGAGTATTGCCAGTTTGCTAATCTTTATTTGAACAGGTTCATTCATTGCGTGCCAATTATGGTTGGTGGGTGGTGATTTTTCAATGGTTTCTTTGGATTAAAAGAACGTCATTTCGACCGGAGCGATGCAGAGCATCGCAAAGCGGAGAAATCTATTTTGAACAAGTTCTTCGACTCGGCTATGGCCCATCGTGCACCAGCAGTGAATCCAATCTATCCTGCGGCTCACTTCCAATCATCGGCGGGGCGCCTCTTCTTATGTCTCCGCCGTCCCAGAAGGTGTAGATGTTATCATCGTTGATTCCACAGAACGGGCGTTTCTCAAAGCCTACGTGGCAATCCACGAACAACACATTCTGTCCATCTTCCTGGTGAGTAATGGCGTTGCCGGCCCTTACTGCCATTCTGCCGCCATCAGGATTATAAATGCCGGGGTAGTGCTTGGCTGTTGCAGAGGGAGAATCCTGCCATGGATTCCTGTCGGCAGCTACGGCCAAGCCGGGTTCGCTCGATGTAGTCAGGGCGTACAGGCCAAATGGCATATGGTAAGAGTAGCTGCAATGCTTTGAGGGTTCCGGGCCGAAATCCCACAGGTCAATCAGTCCCATGTTCCCTGCACCTTCATCGGAGGTTCTAAATTCTGTAGCCCCGGTATCGCCCTTGCAGATAAACGACTTAGGCGTCACTTCACAATATTTTACCAGAAGATAGAAGCAGGACGAGATATTTGCCTGACCGCCGGAGCCATCGGCGTTCAAGCCGTAGGCAGCATATCTATTACTCGCCTGCCAGTTGGGTATATTCTTACTCCACATGCTGTTTCTGCCGCCGGCACGAGGCAACTCATCCTCGTAATCGTTGGCATAAATCAGCATTGCCTTGCCGATACCGGACAGATTCGTCCCGCACACCATTCGGAACGCTACTTGTCTTGTCCTGGCCAAAGCCGGCATCATAATCCCCATTAGCAGTGCTATTAAAGGCAATGAAACAGATGGAACGACGATTCCCGCGATGGCAAAGCCTCTACCGGTTAAGCTGCCACCACTTTTTTCAATTCTTACCAGGCTTACAATCCCAAGGATTATCGCCGGTATTGCTGTAAGGGCACAGGTAAAAATACTCATGATACCAAGAACCATTGC
>CBDVBU010000120.1:0-9112 GCA_965372295.1 uncultured Phycisphaerae bacterium | reverse complement strand
CCGGCGATTCCGATTGAAATCGTACAGCGATAAGCTTCAAATATGACTAAGACACAAAGCAATGGCATTCGTTTAGAGTTCAACACTTCGACCATGAAGGTGACTGCTCTAATACTAACTGCTTTCGGATTCTTCGCATTCAGCGCTTTACAGCCGGCTTGGGCCGGGGCGAGCCAGTTAGATCATGCGGACAACTTTCGCAGACCGGCTAATGATGATGAGCTGAAGTACTGGCTGAAGAATATGATCTGGAATCACCGCTTTACGAACGCCGAGATAACCGCCGCGACGGGTTTAAAAAACAGCGAAATCGTCGCCGCGATGGAGAAGTTTAATATTCGGCCGGACAATCGGGCAGAACCGAATAATGATTCACCTCTGATTGTGTTGCCGTACCCGGGAGGACGGCATCCTCGGATAGGTTTTCTGGAAGGAGCGATCGATCCGCAGCGGGAAACAAAATTCAGTGTTTTCATGCCCTGGGACCGCGACAGCTATGTCGTGCTCGATATACCCGAAGCCATCTGGTCGAATTTAGGCCTGACTTACCTGGCTCATACACACATTGACACAATCTGGACCAGCAAAGGCATCATCCTGCCAAAACTGGAGTGGAAACGGCAAGCCGATGGGACGCTTGATATCGAGCGAGTGCTTCCGAACAAAATCACATTCGGCGCAAAGGTCAACTCGACACAAGAAGCTGTGCGGATGGAGATGTGGCTCAGGAACGGCACGAAAAAGCGTCTGACAGATTTGCGGATACAAAACTGTGTAATGACGAAGATGGCGGCCGGTTTCGAGCAGCAAACAAATGATAATAAGATATTCAAAAATCCTTACGCTGCCTGCCGGTCCGGCGACGGCAAACGATGGATTATCACCGCCTGGGAAAACTGCCACAACCCGTGGGGCAATGAGAAATGTCCGTGCTTTCATTCGGATCCGAAGTTCCCCGATTTGGAGCCGGGCCAAACATACCGGCTGCGGGGGTGGCTTTCGTTTTATGAGGGCACAGATATCGAGAAAGAGTTCAAGAGGATCGAAGCAATCGGCTGGCGGAAGCGGCCTGAAAATAAGTGAATCACGTAGCATTGGAAAAGAAGGAGACTCAATCATGGGTAAACATAGTCTGGGTATTTTAGCGGCAATCATCCTGTTATTTCTCGCTCCGGAGCTGAGTTTGTCGGCGCAGCAGAAGACCAAAACGCTGGAAATCGGCCGGCAAGCGCCTGATTTTAATCTTCCCGGCGTGGACGGGCGCAATTACCGTCTGGCGGATTTTGCCGACGCGAAGATTCTCGTGGTCGTTTTTACCTGTAATCACTGTCCCACAGCACAGGCGTACGAGGACAGAATTATGAAACTGACCTCTGATTACAAAAACAAAGGTGTTGCCGTGGTTGCCATTTCGCCGAATGACCCCGAGGCGGTGCGTCTCGATGAGCTGGGCTATTCGGACATGGGTGATACATTTGAAGATATGAAAATTCGTGCCAAGGATAAAGGCTATAATTTCCCATATCTTTACGATGGAAAGACGCAGGCGGTCACCCTGGCTTATGGGGCGGTTGCGACGCCGCACTTATTCATCTTTGACAACCAGCGGAAGCTGCGCTACGTTGGGCGGTTCGACGATTCGGAAAAATCCAAACAGGTTAAATCTAACGATGCGATTAATGCAATCGAGGCGATATTAGCCGGTAGAAATGTACCTGTCGAGAAGAACACGGCATTGGGCTGTTCGGTTAAATGGGCCAACAAACGAGAGTCGGCGAAAGCCGCTTTAGTATCCTGGGCGAGGGAAGGAGTTTCCCTGACGGCGATAAATGCAAAAAATGTAAGCGAGCTTATTAAAAACAATACGTCAAAACTAAGGCTGATCAATGTCTGGGCAACCTGGAGCGAACCGAGCGTCAAGCAAATAGAGCAGTTCGTTATTATAAACCGGATGTATCGCCGGCGGGATTTCGAGCTGATTACCATAAGTGCAGATTCACCTACAAGAAAGAAGCAGGTTCTTTCTGCTTTGAAAAAACAGCAGGCATCCTGTAGGAATTATTTATTTGGCCGAGGCGATATTTACCAGCTCATGGAAGCAGTTGACAAGGATCTGCTTGGCGGTGTCCCCTATACGCTTTTGATAGAGCCGGGCGGCAAAATCATTTATCGCAGGCTGGGATTGATAGAACCGCTCGAACTTAAAAAAACTATCGTTGAATACGTCGGGCGCTATTATAAATAGAGCGGCTGTCGTTTCCGAAAATTGTGTTTTAATTACTCAAACTGACTGATTCGCACTGTCATCCCTGCGAAAGCAGGGATCCAGAAATGTAACGGTTTTAGTGGATTCCCGCTTTCGCGGGAATGACAGAGTGTATTAAGTTATTATCATTGAACAATTTGCAATAACATTCGACTCAAAGTCGGTCAGTTTGAGTTAATTAGAATATGCTATTTTTGCTCCTCAAGAATACCCATGCCGCTGCGATCAGGATAAGGCGGTCGCTTTGCCGGCACGTAGGGATTTCTCTCAAGCTCATCGAGCATGTGTTTTATGGCGGCATCGAGCTGCGGATCGCCCCCTTCGACCATTAACGCCGGGTCATCGATAACCTCTATATCCGGGTCCACACCGTGACCTTCCATGGTGAGCGTGCCGTCGGTTTCATAGAAGGTGATAAACGGTACGGTTAATCGCGCACCGTCAATTAACGATGGATTCCTGGAAATGCCGATCACGCCGCCCCAGGTGCGCATGCCGATGAGTTTTCCAAGGCCGGCTTTGCGGAAGAGATAGGGAAAGATGTCCCCGCCGGAACCAGACTCGCCGTTGATTAACATGCACTTGGGTCCCTGGTGGCTCAGTGTCGGTACGCGCCAATCGTTTTCATGACGCTCAAACAAATGCAGATATATGGGACGGTTCAAAAGTTCGATGAAGCGGTCCGCAATATTCCCGCCCCCGTTCCATCGCTCATCGATGATTAGCGCGCCCTTGTTCATCTGGCCGTAGAACTGGCGAAAGAGTTCGCGTTGCCCACGGCCTCCGGTGTCAGGTACGTGTATATATCCGATCCGGCCGCCGGATTCTTTTTCGACGTGCCAGCGATTACTCTCAACCCAGTGCCGGTAACGCAGGCTTCGCTCGGAGCCCAGCAGCTTGACCACCACATTAGTAGCCTCTTTGGGGTCGGGGGCGGCGCCGACTGTGAGTGTCACGGTTTGGCCGGCCAGGCCTTCGAAAGCTGCCCAAGGCGCCCTGGACGTATCAACCGGGACTCCGTTAACTTTGAACAGATATTTACATTGCTCGCGATGCTTCTCATCAAGATTGTGCAGCACAGAACGGGCATCGGTGTCCCAGATGCCGCCCTCGTATAACCTGCTAATTCGATAGTATCCCTGGTCGAGTTCGAAGTCCACACCGAGATATCCGATAGATTGGGATGGCCCGGAGTCTACATCGCCGCCGCCGTAATAGGTATGACCGGCGTTGACTTCGCTGATCATTTCAGAGATGACGTAGCCGACATCGCGGCGTGATACACAGTCATCCAACATAGCCTCATACTGTTTGCGTACCGCAGGCCAGTCCACCCGGTGCATGTGGGGATCGTAGAAGTAGTCACGCATAAAACGCCACGCATCAACGAAGATTTGCCGCCACTCGTCTCGCGGTTGAATCATCACGTTCATCGGTTTTGTCACGAGAAGGTTCTCGAGCTTTTGGTCGGCCTTGGCGTCGATGATACCGGTCTTGCCCTCACTGCGAACGAGAAGCTTCTTGCCGTCCGGCGTCATTTGCACGAAGTTTACTTTTTTGAGGATCGTTTTCTCCTCTCGTTTTTCGTCATTGGGATCGAATGACTGAAGCGTGCTCTCCTCTCCGCGGCGCAGATAGATTACATGGTTCTTATCACTGATGGCTAGGTAAGCGAATCGCCCGCGCTTAATGGGTACGCGGAAAGCTCTCATCTCCATATTTTCCAGGTCAATTTCAACAGGTTCGGTTTTTTCTTTGTCTTTATCCTTCTTGTCACCTTCCTTCTCATCGTCCTTGTCAGCAGACTCGCACGATTTATTATCATCACTGCTTTCTTTTTCAGACTTCTCGCTGTCTGTGTCATTGGGATCTTCGCCCTCAGACTTTTCGCCGGAGTCACCGTCTTTCTCCTTATCCTTCTCTTTGTCCTTTTCGTCTTTATCCGCCTCTTCCTCGTCACTCTTTGCCTTAAATGGATTCGAGACATCCTTTCGCAGCGGAACGGCATGCAGCACGGCTGTGTCCTGGTACGTAAAGGTCAGGCCCGCATCTGCATATTTGGGTTGTGAGATTTCTCGTTGACTGAAGAAGTACAGGAAGTCTCCCTTACGATCGAACGTAGGCAGATAATCCATGAACATGCCGCTGGTGACATGGTGGGATTCATCCTTCCGGACATTGTAAAGCATGATCACGTTCATGTTGTCCACGTTGGGTTTATTATATGTTAGCCACTGGGAGTCGGACGACCAACTGAAGTGCATGGGAACACCCCAATTCCACCCTGTTATGTTGACGCGGTCGAAATAACGGACTTGCCGCTGCTCGACGTCGAAGAGATAAAACTTACTTTCATGATCGACCAGTAGCATCCACTTCGAATCGGGCGACCAAATCGGTTGGTAGCGGTAACCGGCTCCCATAGAAGTGACGGTTTCCGGCTTGCCTTGTCCATCGGCAGGGCGGATAACAAGTTCGTTTTCATCGGATTCATCCGACAAATATGTAATCCATTTTCCATCGGGACTCCAGGAAGGCTCGCGTTCGGCGATACCGCTCGTGCGCGTGAGATTGCGAGGGCTGCCGTTCTTGGCGGGCAGCGACCAGATATCGCCGCGACTTTGAACCAGCACACGCTTGGCATTGGGAGATAGATACCATCCCGAAAGTCGCCCGCTCACGTCTTTGCGAATCGGACGGAGTTTCGGACGAGCGCCTGGAATCGAGATATTGACCGGTGTTGCCTGCTCGCCGGCCAGATTCAGCAGGTAGAGTTTGGTATTGTATTCGAAGATAATCTCGCCCTCGCCGTTCGGGCCGGGGCCATTGGAAGGCCATTTTATATCGTAATCCTCGAAATTTGTAACCTGTTTTCTTTCGTTCGTCTCCAGATTATAGCACCAAATATTAAGGCGGTGATTCGCTCCGGCATCCGAAAGGTAATAGATTTTTTTGCCTTGCCACATGGGAATTGTATCGGTGCCTTCCCAATCAGTGATTTTTCTTGAAGTATGATTACCCAAGTGGAAAAGCCAGATATCCGAAGCCCAGCCGCCGCGGTAACGTTTCCATGTTCTGAAATCACGGTTGCGCGGCGTGTAAGCGAGCCATTGGCCGTCGCCTGAGATAGTCCCATAACCACCGTAAGGCACCGGCAATTGTTTCGGCAGACCGCCGGTTTGCTGCACGGTGAACAATTGGGCCTGCCTTCCAAGTCCTCCCAGTCCGTTCATTGCGAATAAGATGCGGTTGTCAAAAGAAAAGTCGCACAGGCGCTCACCACTTGAATGATAAGTCACCCGTTGCGGGATTCCCCCTTCGACAGATACTGTGTAGATATCGTTGTTTCCGTCATAATTGCCGTTGAATGCAATAGTGCGTCCATCCGGACTGAATCGCGGGAATGCTTCTCCGCCGGGAGGACTTGCCAGCGGCGAGGCTGTTCCGCCCGATCGCGGAACAACCCAGATATCATCAGCATAGACAAACACGATATGAGTCGAGCTGACATCCGGGTAACGCATCATGCCGCCATGAGGCTGCACACCGGCACTGGCAGTGAAAGCGCATAAAAACGATAACATCAAGAAGAAACAAAACGGCGAACATTTAGCAAATACTCTCATGATAATGATCCTTTGTTAATTGAGCATTGAATGAATAAGGATTTTGACTATGTTAATTTGGCCATGTTTAGATCGATTACATCAAATAAATCATTACTACGGATATTGATTTATCCAGATTCTAAGCCCGGCTATCCGGAAGGCAAGCAAATTTTCACAAAGCTGAAATTTTCCAATTGATCTTGTTCTGCCATAAACTCTTGTCAAGAATAGCTTGATTGTGGCGAACAAGTTCTTACAATAATGATATCCGGAACGAGTTTGCCTGGAACCGCTCAAAAACGGAAGAATGTTCTATATGATTTGTATGGGAAGATAATGGCATGTCCCCGCGGCCAAGCGCGGGTTAGGAGATTCGGATGGAACTGGCGATTCGCACAGAGCATTTAACGAAGATTTACAGTCAACGGCTAATTGCGGTCAACGACATGAATCTGGAAGTGCCACGTGGTTCTGTCTTCGGATTATTAGGCCCCAACGGTGCGGGCAAGACGACAACGCTGCGTCTTTTGTTAGGATTACAGCGCCCCACAGCGGGCCAGGCGCAGGTTTTCGGCAAGTCATGCGGGCCTAATGCGGTTGGTGTTCGTTCTCAGATTGGCTATCTTCCCACAAATCCGAAATTGCCCGGCAACCTGCGGCCCATCGAATACCTGGACCTTCTTGGCAAATTGTCTCGGCTGCCAGGTGAGGTTCGCAAGCCGCGGATATCCGCTTTGCTTCGTGCCGTGGGATTGCTCGGAGCTACTGGTCAGCGGATCCAGACCTTTTCTACCGGGATGTGTACTCGGCTGGGAATTGCCGCCTCCCTCGTCGCCGATCCGCCGCTTCTGTTATGGGACGAGCCCACCGCCGGCCTGGATCCATCGGCCCGGCGATTCACTTTGGAACTCATCCGCGAGATGGGAAAGACTAAAACCGTTGTCGTTGCCACACATATCCTCAGCGATATCGATCAGATCTGCGATCACCTTGGCGTGATGCACGAGGGGCGCATGATTTTCACCGGTTCGATGCAGGACATGAAGCAGCGTCTTCGCCGTCACGACTTTACCCTGGAACTGGAAGGCGCAGCGGAGGATGTCCGGCGACTGTCCCAAGAAGTAGCTGGCCTGGAGGGCATTGATGCAATGGTTGACACCGGCCAGGCATTGCTTGTACGAATTGCCGATGGTCGCAGTCGCTCCCGCTCGCTGGCCGATATCCTTAAACTTGTCGACGCGAGCAATCTCTCACTCCAGGCAATCCATTCCGGTCAGAATGCGACCGAGAACGCTTATCTCCAATTGCTGCAAGAGGACGAAGCCCATGGATTCCACCGCTAAAACTTCAAAGATCGGCTCACGAATGATGCCCTACACGGCGATTCTCCGGCATGACATGAAAACCTTGTGGGGTAGTCGGCTGGTCCGTCTTTGGCTGGGGGCCACTGCGCTGTTGACTTTACTGCTGGTCGGCTCGAACTGGTCTAACTTCCAGGACGGCACGCTAATCGCGTCACTTTTGTTTCCGTACCTGGTGTTTCCCTGGTTTTTTGTTGTTGTGGTGCTCGGAGTCACCCCAGTATCAGGATCGCGAACCGAAACGTTGGCTGACGGAATCTTGTGCCGGCCAGTGAGCCGCTTTGAATACCTGCTGGCCACGTGGTCGGCCCGAGTCGTACTTGTTTTGAGCGTCTACCTGGTGGTGATAATCCCTGCGATTGTCCTTGTAATACTGGCGAAACGCCCAGTACCGGAGGACACAGTGACTGTCTATGGAATTGTCACCGCTCTGTGCGTGGTCGGACTCGTACTGACTTTCCTCGTGTCGCTGGGATTTCTCGCCGGGACACTGCTGCGAAAGCCACTGTTAGCAGTGGTAGTACTTATCTTCGTCTGGTACCCGATAGGCCTGATTTTGAGCTTCTTCTCATTGGAGGAGTTCTCACCTATCAGTTTGAACCGGGCGATATCCACACAGCTTCGCCACTCCTGGCGAGAGACCGATGCCGGGGCGAAGGATAACGCTAACGTACAGGATGCCGATGTTTTTACCGATCAGGTGTCCAACTTTTTCAGCGTCCTTTCCGGCGTCCAGCCTAAGCCAAAGGCGAGCAAACCCGATTTCTTCGAGGGCGAAAAATTCGACGACTTTTCGTTGCTCCGCGTGACTTTGGGATACGGGCTGCCGACCATAGCATCCGTTATCCTGGCAAGCCTGTGCTTTTATTGGCGCGATATGTGACAAGTTTTCGCTACGAGGAACAGAATGCTCTATCACAGAGACCGTAACCTTTAACGTCGTGTGAATGTACAGAGGATCGAGAAAGGAGATACTGGCTGCGGTTCCATAGGGTTCACAACTCAAGTACGATGGGCTTGTCTTTCGGAGCCGGCCTTTTAGTTCTTTTTTGTGGTTAAGAGAAGAAAAAGAAAAATCGGAAAAGTCACAAAAAAAGGACAAAACCGTAACAAATTGGTAACATTTGCTCGATATCATAGTTCATCCTGGTATTAAATACAAACGATTGTTACGATAAGCGTTGGAGGTATGTTGTGTTTGCGAAATTTAGACTTGTACTAATCCTTATGTTGGCCGTATTTGTGTTGCAGAGTGTTTCGGCGGGGCAGACCTTGCCTCCGGCGATCCGGTGGATTCCACAAGATGCGGTGATTTCATTGGAGTTGTCTGAGCCGAAAGCTTTGCTCGAACTACTTGCCGGCAAGAAAGCGACCGCTGCTATTACTGCTTTGCCGTTATACCAGGAGCAGGTATCAAAACCGCAGTTTCAGGAGTTCCTCACTCTCCTCGGCTATATGGAGACCGAATTGGGCACGGACTGGCGGACCGCCCTGGCAAAACTTACAGGTGGAGGCATAACGCTCGCGATCTGTCCGGAAGAGACAGTCGTGCTTATCATCGACGCCGAAGACGAGCAATTGCTGAAACGGCTCCACGAGATGCTCTTGGGGATGGCCCGATCCGACGCCGAGCAGAAAGGGCAGCCGGGCCGCGTGGCGTCGACCAAGTACGGGGATGTTACCGCATGGACATTCGACGGAAAAGAAGCGCACGCCATCATCGGCAAACGGCTCGTTATGGCCAATCGCCCGGAAGGGCTCAAAGCCGTGCTGGAACTTCGCGTCGAGACCTGGGGCGACAATCTGGCGTCGAAGAAAAACTACCGGGCTGCAAAACGCCAACTGTCTCGGAACGGCGACAATGCCGTCGCGACGGT
>CBDVBU010000119.1:0-9142 GCA_965372295.1 uncultured Phycisphaerae bacterium | reverse complement strand
AGCAGTCTGGCCCGGAGACACATGGCAAACGGCGAGTCCGGAATCACAGGGAGTGAACTCTGCAAAATTGAATCAGGCGATGTCGTACCTTGCGTCGCAGTGCGGATCAGCAGGAACCGAACAGGCGGTAGTGATCCGTAACGGATATATGATCTGGAAGGGTTCAGACATCGACAACGATCACAATGTATGGTCAGCCAGCAAGTCCTTTACCAGTACGGTACTGGGGATTCTCATTGACGACGGCAAATGTACTCTTGATACGTATGCCAAGGATTATGTCTCCAGCCTTTCTTCCGAGTACTCCAGCGTGAAACTGCGGCATTTTGCAACAATGACGTCGGGATATAATGCGGTGAGACACAAAGAAGAGAACGTCTGTCAGAGCCATACGCCCTTTGAACCCGCCCCGCCTCAGTTCTCACCGGGGAGCAGCTTCAAGTATTGTGACGATGCCATGAACCAGTTCGGGAACGTGCTTACGCGGATAGCAGATCGAACGATGGAAGATTTGTTCAGGGATCAAATAGCGAATCCCATTGGCATGAACGATGACAAATGGGACTGGGCGGACTGGGGTACCGTTGACGGATTGGTTGTGAACGGCGGAGCCGGGAACAAGGGCAAAGGCATACATATCTCAGCCCGTGAACTGGCCAGATTTGGATTGCTTTTCCTGAACCACGGCAATTGGAACGGTCGGCAACTGATTAGTTCCTCTTGGGTCGATCAGGCGACTTCGCCTCAAGTGCCTTCCTCGCTTCCCGGCTCTGAAGGACGCTACTGCTACAACTGGTGGCGATTATTCGGCGTCCCGGTCCCGACATACATGGCCAGCGGATACAACAACAACCAGTGCATTGTCATTAATGACTGGAACATGGTAATAGTCAGGCTCGGCAAAGACGGCAATACATCCGGCAGCACATATGCAACATTCCTTGACAAGGTCGAGGATGCGCTGGATCCGGGCCCATTGCCGGGTCAGATAATCGTGGACCCGGATCATCCTGAGTGGCTGAAATACAACGGCGGCGGTCCATTCTTCATGTGCGGCCCGGGCGACCCTGAGGACTTCCTGTATCGCGGCACGCGCGATTCCGACGGTACCCGCAACGGCGACCAGATGGTGCTCATCAACAAGCTCAAGAGCACGGGCGCCAACTGTATTTACATGCAGGCAGTACGTTCACACGGGGGAGACGGCGATTCCACTCACAATCCGTTTGTCGATTCCAATCCTCTAAATGGGCTTGACCAGGACATTCTGAATCAATGGGAGAGCTGGTTTACCGAGATGGACAATAACGGCATTGTTATTTACTTCTTTTTCTATGATGACAGCGCGGGTATCTGGAAGACCGGCGATAGCGTGGGCGCGGAGGAAAGAACCTTTATCCGGGGATTAGTCAACAAATTCAAGCATCACAAGCACCTGATATGGTGTGTGGCTGAAGAATATTCAGAGAGATACAGCCGCACACGGATTTCCAACATTGCTGCTGAGATTCGCTCTGCTGATAAATATTATCACGTTATAGCAGTTCATCAGCATACAGGTACGTCGTTTTCGGAATTCGCTAATGATTTGAATATCGACCAGTTTGCCATGCAGATCGGCGCGTCCAGCGCCTCCGGGTTGCACAGCGATTGCGTGAAAGCATGGAATAGCACTTCCGGCAGATACAACGTCAACATGTCGGAAGGGACAAATCATATATCCGGTGGATCGACAGAAATCCGCAAGAAGAGCTGGGCCGCGGCGATGGGCGGCGTCTATGTGATGATCTACGAGATGTTTATTGACGATACCCCAACGAGCGACTTGCAGGATTGCGGGCGGCTGGTGAGTTTCTTTGAATCGACCGATTTTGACACGATGGCGCCGCACGACGAGCTCAAGAATGGGCATACCGACTATGTGCTCGCGAATCCGGGTCACAGCTACATTGCCTATGCCTCAGGACCGACCACCACGATTGGATTGAAGAACATGACTAATGGAACATACAGCTTCAAGTGGTTCGACTGCAAAGACGGCGAAACAGTCGAGCAGAACAACGTGAGCGTGAGTTCGGGAGACCAGATATGGAACAAGCCGTCGGGACTGGGCGATGAAATCGCTGTATATATCACAGGCGGCGGCCAGTCTCTGCATACGAAAAGGAAAATACGGTTAATGACAATCCATTTCACTGACGTTTCAAAGGTGGCGGGGATTGAAGGGCTGCCTGACTTTGGTGGACATGCGGCGGCGGTCGCGGACCTCAACGGCGATGGTTGGGAAGAAATCTGCGTCACTAATTGCGGTAATATAAGGCGTGATGAAGCATATTTCGCTCAGCCCAACCTGCTTTTTAGGAACAATGGTGACGGCACGTTTCGCGAAACTGCAAAAGCGGCAGGAATGCAGGGGCCGACTGAAGGGGATGATCCCTTCTGGCACGGCTCGGTGTTCGCTGATTTCAATCATGATGGCATTTTCGACCTGGTGCTTGGCGCTGGCAATCCCGCCTTTGATAACATGGCTTTTCTCAACGATGGGCAGGGGCATTTCACCGACGTAACGCCTCAAGTATTCGGTTCAGCCAAATTCGGGACACGCGCAGTCTGTGTAGGCGACGTGAATAGAGACGGCTACCTCGACATCTACGTGACCAACGGTTCCGAACTGGCCGGCAAGGGAGGCGGACACGAACTGGAACAGCCTGTACCCGCCCGCAATTTCTTTCTGAACGATGGCACAAGCAAGTTTACCCGCGCTGATTTGGGCGTGCCTTACACCGGTTTCACACAAGGAGCGACGCTCTGCGACCTCAATAACGACGGACACCTTGATCTGATTGAGGCGAAGTGGGGAGGTAATCGCGCCGAGGGCATCACACTCAACATTTACTTCAACGATGGTAAAGGGCATTTTACTGACGTCACCGCTGATCTTGGCTTGAGTCCGCGCGGCGGCCGCCGTCTTAACGGAGTGGAAGTCGGCGATTTCGATAATGACGGCTGGCTCGATCTGGTGTGTTTCGGCGATGCGGACGGCGGTGGGCGGTTGCTGCGCAACGAGAAAGGCCGCCGATTCGTGGACGTGACGCAGGACGCAGGGCTGGAGTTTGGCAACGGCTTCAGCGCAGTGTTCGGCGATGTGGACAACGATGGCTGGCTGGATCTGCTGGTGTTGAATACGCGCCCGCACAGCTTTGCGCTCTACCGAAACACGGGCAACGGTATGTTCGAGAAGCTTTCGGACACTGGCCTGGAGGTGACAGACACCGGTGGAGCGTCTGTCCGGGCGGGTGCATTTTTCGACTGTGACCATGACGGAAGACTTGATGTGTTCATCGTTCGCAAGCGGGATTTTAACCTGCTGTTCCGCAACGAGACGCAGAACGATAACGGCTGGCTCAGGGTTCAGCTTACGGGCGTGAAGGGCGACGCCGGCGGCGTCGGGGCAAACGTATGGGTATACGACGCCGGTTACCTGGGCGATCCGAATCACCTGCTCGGCTACCGACAAGCCATCAATTCGCGGGCATACGTGGTTCAACATTCGCCCATACTACACTTTGGATTGGGAGAAGCGCAGACAGTGGATGTGCGCGTGGCGTTCCCCGGCGGGAAAATCGTCGAGTACCAGGATGTGTCCAGCAGGAAACTAATCTACATAGACGGAAGGGAATAGCAGATGCACAGAACCAACTACCTGAATATACTTATTGCCGTATTACTCGCGGTGTGCCTGCTGGAAATATGGGCATTGCGCGTGGATGCAGAACAAGCCGGAAAGGAAATTAAAATGGAGATGATGAACCGTTTGCGGATCAGTCCAGACGGGCGTTACTTCCTGGATGGTGACAAACCGTTGGTACTTTTCGGCAGCGGCTTATGGACAATTATCCCGGACGCAACTATTGATATTGAGGATCATAACAGTTGGTACGCACGGTATGGGGCAAATGCAAATCGTGCGGCTCTCTTTGCCTTTTGCAATGGTGTCGGTGATGGTCAGGGATTGTGCCCGTGGGAGCGCGCGGGACCGGGCATGGCGAACGATGGGAAACCGAAATTCGACCTGACGAAGCCAAATGAGGCTTTCTGGAAGCGGGCAAATGAGTATTTTGACAGCACTCGCAGGCACGGAATCTATGTGCTGCTGCAAATCTTCGACGAGCCTTTTATCGAGAAGAGCAAAGATCGCTGGTGGCTGAATCCCTTTAATCCTGAGAACAACGTCAACGGATTGCCCGCTATCCCCGGCGGAATCGGCAGCGGCGAAGATGCTTTCTACGATCCGGATAACGCGCCGCTCATGGCTATACAGGATGCGCTTGTAAAACGACTGCTGGACGAAACCGCTTTGCGCTATGGACACATCATCTACGAGATCGGGAACGAAATCAATATGGACAGCCTCGCTCCCAAAGCGAAACAGTGGCAGCAGCACTGGATTGACTTCTTCCGCGCCTACGAAAGAGAACATAACGTAGAACTCCTCCTATCGAACGACACGCAACGCTCGTTGCTGGAAGCAGCAGAGGATGGATTTCAGGTAATCAACCACCATGGGGCATTGGGGATGCGCATCCCGTCCAAACAAGTAGGCGATATGCCGGTCCAACTGTACAAAATCATAACTCGTGATTTTGCCCGGTGGCGCCGGCCGGTTCTGAACTCACGCCCGTGCAGCGACCCGGACCGCACAAACTACCCGGACATCGTCGCAGAGCACGTGGGGCGAGCGCTCTACTGGTCGTATTTTTGCAGTGGCGGGCATATCATCGGTTTTCGCACTACAGGGGAATCATGGAAAGGCGGATTGGCTGCGGAGCGCATTATCCAGTATTTGCAGAGCTTTATCCGCCGCACACGATTTTGGGAGATGACACCACGACGGGATCTGGTGGATGGAGACAATCTTTGTCTCGCCTTTCCAGGCCGGCAATATATTGTCTATCTACCACATGGCGGCACGGTGAACGTGCGGTTGGAAGAAAAGAGTTACAGCGCGGTGTGGTACAATCCGCGCACTGGAGAATGGGGCACACCGTTTCGTGTCGAAGGCAATGAACGGCAGAAATTTAAAGCGACGGACAGCGGAGATTGGGCGTTGTTGATACGAACTAAATGATGCACTAACCAAATCATCCTCATGTGCAAAACGTGGGTAATTGGAAATATTGAATCCCTGCTGCAAATTGGACTTAAGCTTCAATACTGAAATACTGTACAGGAGAGAAATATGGATACCGAATACAATAGAAGAGATTTTGTGAGACTGGGCGCAACTTTTGGTGCCGGATTGGCCCTGGATGTCACGAATTTCCCAACCGCTGCGAAGGCATCGCAAGTTGTGGCTCCGGTGAGAGCAGCTACGGGAATTGATCGAGTTCGTTTAGGCCTCGTCGGTGTAGGCGGACGCGGCTCCTATCTGGGCAAGATTTTGATGAATATGAAGGGAACCCGGATTCGAGCTGTTTGCGACATCATTCCCGAGAGAGTTCAACGGGTGCAGAAATGGGTCGAGCAGGCGGGCCAGCCAAAACCCGTCGGCTACTGGCGCAGCGAGACCGACTTCAAACGACTCTGCGAACAGGAGGATATTGACTTAGTTATTACCGCAACACCTTGGAGGTGGCATGTGCCTGTGTGTGTGGCGGCGATGAAAGCCGGCAAACACGCCGCCACTGAAGTACCCGCTGCGGTGACTCTTGACGAATGCTGGCAACTGGTGGAAACCTCAGAGAATACCGGCAAATACTGCGTTATGCTGGAGAACTGCTGTTACGGGCGCAGCGAGATGATGGTCCTGAATATGGTTCGCAAGGGGCTTTTGGGAGAACTGCTGCATGGCGAAGTCGGGTACCTCCACGATTGTCGTGCCCTTACCCTCAACTCCACAAGAGGAAAAGCCTGGAGCAGACAGCATTCAATTGAACGCAATGGCAATTTGTATCCTACTCACGGCCTTGGACCGGTGGCCCAATGTATGAACATTAACCGTGGCGACAGGTTCGACTATCTGGTTTCAATGAGCAGCAAGTCAAGAGGACTGAATCTTTACGCCGAGAAGAAATTCGGTCCGGACCATCAGTTGGCCAGACAAAAGTACGCGCAGGGCGATGTTAATGTCAGCTTAATTCGGACGGTGAATGGTCTATCAATTACCATTTATTACGATTGCCGCACGCCTCGGCCGTACAGCCGTATTAATCTTGTGCAGGGCACCAAAGGTATTTTCCGGGGATACCCCGACAGGATTTACATTGAGGGGAAAAGTGCCAGCCATGCTTGGGAACCTGCTGATAAGTATCAGAAGGACTACGACCACCCGCTGTGGAAGGCGCTGGGCAACAAGGCCGGTGGCTTCGGGCACGGCGGGATGGATTATATGGTGGTTTATCGATTGATGCAGGCCCTGCACACCGGCACGCCGCCGGATATGGACGTTTACGATGCGGCTGCCTGGAGCGTTGTCTCCGAACTAAGCGAACGGTCGGTGGCTAACAAGTCTCGTCCGATGGATTTTCCTGACTTCACGCGCGGCAAGTGGAAGACCAATCCTCCGCTATGTATCGTTGAAGCATAGCGCTGATAATATACACAACATGTATCGAAACTTGCTATAGCAAAGTATGAAAGTTGTGAAGTTGGAGAGTTGCAAAGCTAACGAAAAAAGATACACTATTTATAAGTAGAAGGAATTATGTCGTTCACAACAGAAATGAAGCAAGGACGCGAAAACTACTGATAGATTACGAAGGAAAGGGCAAATCCATGCGTAAGAAAATCCTGTTGAGCCTTTTCATTTTCACTTTGGAGACCCATCTATCAGCAGCGGTCTGGCCCGGAGATACATGGCAAACGGCAAGTCCTGAATCACAGGGAATGTCCTCGGCAAAACTTGCCCAGGCACCTTCAAAAGCTGAGATCGAGATGGGCGATGTGATTGTCATACGAAACGGCTACGCGAATGAGAACGAAGGATGGCAGATTCATTTGAACAAGACGGGAGTATGGAAAGGGCTGCCCAAGGACTGCTATGCCGCAATGGGGGCATGTGACAGGTCCAGTATCCTTGTCTGTCCGAGTCTCAACCTGGTTATAGCTCGAAAAGGACCTACATCCAGTCCATATTCAGACCGCTGTGTGGATTCGCCGCAAAGGTGGGCAAAACCCATTTTTGATGCGATTGATGACAAGGTGAGCCTGTCTACACTGGTTGCAAGCTGGCGACTGGACGGAAACACCAGAGAATCGGTAGCCGGTCTTGATGGTCGGTCGCGTAGTCTCCTTTTTCGTTCCAAGGTCTTGCAAGACGGGCTCAAATAGAGGAGAAGAAAGGTATGAACCAACCTGAAGTACAGAACATGAAACCGAAGAGAGATGTTGCCATGGTGCGCTGGCCGGGCAGGCTGATTGTTCTTCTGGCACTTGTCGTTGCCCTGACCGTTACCACGAATGTACTGAAGGCCTGTACGACGATCCTGGTTGGCATGGCGGCGACGGCAGATGGTTCCGTTCTAATGGCAACGTCGTGTGACGGCGGGATCATGGGGCGGGTTTACATCATGCCGGCTCGGAGCTACTCCAAAGGCAGCCAGGTTTCGATGTACTACGATTTCCCCGCACCGGCCACCTGGAGAGAGCATTCCGAGCAACTGCAAAAGGGGTATACGCGGGTCGGCCAGCTTCCGGTCGAGCGAACCTACCACTGCGTTCTTGCTGCCGGGTACTTGGCCGACAGCGTTACGGGTGGGATCAACGAGCATGGCCTGAGCATCGGGATTGAGTATATGGGCATGAAGCCCGAACTGGTCAACAACAAGGGAGTCGTCAGTACGTGCAGCAATCACTGGACGACGTCGTTAATCGCCAACGCCCTGCTGCGGGCCAAGACCGGGCGTGAAGCGATCCGGCTGATGGGGGCCATGGTCGAGAACTACGGTTTCACCTACTACTGGGCACCTTCGGCCGGCTGTGCCGTCCCGATTGTGGATAAGAAAGAGGCATGGATCATGGAGATATTCGGGCCGGGCCAGGACTGGACACCTGACAGCGGCAACCTCGGAGCCGTGTGGTGTGCTCAGCGCGTGCCAGACGGCGAAGTAACGTGCAATGCCAATCGCAGCCGGATCGGCGAAGTTGACCTCAATGACACTGATCGGTTCATGGCATCACCGAACATCCACTTGCTGGCCGAAGAACTGGGACTTTGGAAACGAGGCATACCGTTCGTGTGGCGCGAGGTGTACGGCACGGCAGGGACCCGAGGTAACTCGTTGCGAGAATGGGCAGCCCTGAATCGACTGGCTCCTTCGCTCGGCTTGCAAGCAACCGGTGATCCGAGTCGAGATCGCTACCCGTTCTCGGTCAAGCCGGACAAGAAGATCGGTGTCCGGGATTTGATGTCCATCATGCGCGACTGCTACGAGGAAACGGAATTTGACGTGACCAGGCACGAGGCGTTCCAGTCTGGAGGGAAGAGGAGTCTGTTGGCCCGTCCCTACGGCGCCCCGGAACTGTTTAGCCTTCTCGACGTCCAGCCCGAACGCTGTATCGGCAGCGAGATGAGCTGCTACGTCTACGTGTCGCAGATACGAGACTGGCTGCCGGCCCCAGTTGCCGGGTGCATGTGGTTCACCCTGGGCCCCTGCCCCACCAGTTGCTTTGCCCCGATCTATGCCGGGGTGACGGCGATTACGGATTCCTGGAGCCGACCGCCAAACTTCAGCAGATTGGATCGCGATCAGGTCCAGTGGAAGTTTCAACTGGTGGACGACTTGACCGCCCTCAAGTATCAGCAGGCGATCAAAGAAGTCCGGGGTGTCCTGGAGCCCGCCGAATCTCGATTCCTCGCGCTACAGCCTGCGCTGGAAAACGCCGCCGTGCGCGTCTTCGAGAAACATGGCGCGGAGCGCGCAAGACGCGTTGTGACGCAGTACACGAACGCGTGTCTGGACAGTGTGGATGACGCGTATGGCGAGTTGGTGGACTACTTGGTGTTCAGTCAACTGTACAGCTATTCGAATGTCGCTCCACCATCACGCCCAACGGTTCGATCGGCTAAGGTTCCGGTTCTGCCAAGTAACTGAACTACGTCCGGAGATAACACATGTTAAGACATTCCAATCGCCGCGAGTTC
>CBDVBU010000118.1:0-9152 GCA_965372295.1 uncultured Phycisphaerae bacterium | reverse complement strand
ACTTGAAGATTCAAAATAGAGGTATAACGTATCGCGCAAAGGTGATTCTGCCCGCACCATATAGATTAAAGGCAATACTTGTGAAATCCCAGTGAAAAGCAATTTAGAAAGGAGCGCAAAATGTTGACGAGTTATTCTCAAAAAGGAGTAGCGAGCGGTTCGGGCTTGCTTAAGATCGTTGTAGCCTTGTGCGTTATCGGCATTGGTGTGTCCACCAAAGCTCTTGCCGGTGATATAACATTTTCCAGGAGCAAAATATTTGACAATGTCCTTACCAAGGGCCAGTTTGGAGTCTCAGCCGTTGTGGACATCAACCGCGACGGTAAGGCGGACATAGTCCTCGACAATGGCAAGTGGTATGAAGGGCCAAATTGGGTTGCGCACACTTATTCATCGCTGGATTCAAGCCACCGTACAGAGTCGACTCTCTGGAGGGGGGCTATTCACGATATCGACGGTGATGGGAATCTCGATATCGTCGGTTGGCGCTACAAGGAACGATTTACGAAAGACTGGGTCGTTTGGTTCAGAAATCCCGGGCCGCCATACACAGGCGCGTGGAAGGATTACATTCTGCTGGATTCCAATTTCGGTTGGCTGGAAGAACTGCGATTTGTTGACGTTGACGGTGACGGGCAAATCGAGTTGCTCCGGGCCGGTGCCAGGAATACAAAGGTCGATGGCATATGGGTATATGAAATCCCCGCTGATCCCACCAAGGAGTGGGTAGGAACACAAGTCAGCAAAGTACTATCGCATGTGGCAACCGTCGGTCATATCAACGGCGACAACAGGCCGGACATTGTGGTCGACTATGCATGGCTGGAGCGGACCCCGTCCGGCAAGTATATTGAGCATGAAATCCCTGACCGTCCGTCATCAGAGCGTCGAGGACTACAGGTTGCGAATGCAAAAGTGTACGATGTTGATAACGATGGCGACAACGATATTATCTGGCCGAGAGCACACAACTATGGGATATATTGGTCGGAGTCTTCCGGTGGCTCGAATCCTACTTTCACGCTGCACGAAATCTTGCCGGGAAAGCTACCATGCACCATCCATTGGCCAACGTACGCCGACATCGACGGGGACGGTGATATTGATCTTTTTGGGGGTCATTGCAATTATAAGCATCACGATCCTGGAGAAAAGGATTCCCCGGACATATTCTGGCTTGAGTTAGTGCGATCGGGCACGAGTGTCAAGTGGGTCAAACACCAGCTTGCGAAGGATTTCAACCTGGGATTCGGTTGTTCCATTGGCGATGTTGATAACGATGGTGACTTAGACCTGATCGCACCGGGGATGGGTCACAGTAGAGCAGTACCTTCGGAGTCCGACGTCCTTTTATTCACGAGCGGGTTGCGATGAGCACCGGAACCGCAGCGGCGACAAGTTCCTGTTAGCCAGGGCCTATTGCTTTCAGCCGTGAAAGGAGCCGCTCCTTGGGGGCGCTATTGCGGTGAGGAGGTGGAACTCCCGCTCGCCAAAAAAGGCCGCAACCGCTTCACGTTCAGGACGATTAATCTCTTCGGAGTAGCTGGACCGGAGCATTGCGTCGAGATTGTCTATTCCCTTGACAGGAGTGACCGACCGTGATAAAAGGATTTGTGTTCAGAAAGGAAGGTGTAAATGAGTTGCACTGAAACACTCGGCCGGCGTGTGGGGATACCGACGATGGTTTCTCCGAGCGCGTTTCTAACTCTGCTTGTGCTGATGCTCTTCAATGCCTCGATGGCCTTTTCCCAGGAGAAGGGCAAGTTCAAGGACCTTGATCCCGGTCCGGGGATTGCCGCAAAGTACATCGGCGATGCCGGCATTGAGGGCGACGCGTCGGTCATCTTCGCCGAGAATTTCGAGACGGGAGACTTCGCTGAAATCGTCAAGCGATGGGGATACACAAGCATCAAAAACGGTGAGATACAAGCCTTCAGTGGTGAGGTTCCGCCCGATAGCGCAGGACGCCGTTCGCTCCAAATGACGGCCATCCTCGGTGAGAACAAGGGTGGAGACTTATTCACGGTTCTCAAACCAGGATTCGACAAGGTCTATCTGCGTTTTTACACGAGATTCGCCGCCGACCACGGCTACGTGCACCATTTCGTTGCCCTCGGGGGTTACAACCCGCCGACCCCTTGGCCAAACCCGCGTGCCGGGACGCGCCCACGCGGCGACGACCGGATCGCCGTGTTCATTGACCCGATTGGCCACTACGGCCGGTATCCGCCGCCTGGAATCTGGGGGCTCTATACGTATTGGAAGGATATGAAGGTTTCGGCAGACGGCGGGTATTGGGGCAATGTATTGAGCCCGGCACAAGCTGTTCCTGTCACGCGAGGCAGGTGGACATGCGTCGAATTGATGATCAAGTTGAACTCCTCGCCGGAGATACGCGACGGCGAACTCGCTCTGTGGATTGATGGCAATCCGGTTATGCGCTTCGCCAAGGGCATGCGACGCGGACCCTGGTCGGGAATGGGCTTCCAACTCGTCGAATCGGGCGGTGTACCGCTGGAGGGCCTGCAACTGCGCACGAGCATGGATCTGAAAATCAATCACCTCTGGCTTGAGCACTTCGTCGACGAAGGCGCCCAACGGATGAACAAGGTGCGTAGCCCGAATCGCGTCAACCGCGTCTGGTTCGACGACATCGTGGTAGCCACCGAGTATATCGGCCCGCTCGCCTCCGGAAGGTCCCAAGGCACAACCGCCCAGACGAGGTCGACTGCCGCGTCGGGATCGAACGCGATTACGTTCTTCTCGAACGAGGTCGCTAATGAGCCAACAGTTCCCGGGATCCTTTTCAGCGAAAGTTTCGATGATCAGAACGTGGTCAAGCGGGGCTGGTACGACAGCGTTAAGATCAGAATCTCCGATAAAGATGCCTGCGCCGGTCCGGGATGCATCGAGTACGCGTGGGAAGATGGAGGTAAGGCAGTGGGCTCCAGGGGAGTTCGACATCTGTTTAAGCCCACCGAAGAGGTCTATCTCCGTTGCTACATCAAGCTCTCGCCCGGCTGGGGATGGACCAACCGGACGTACCATCCTCACCTGATGCACTTCCTGACAACCGAGAATTCCAAGTACCACGGGCCGGCACGCAGCCACCTGACCCTTTACGTGGAACCGGTCAACTGGAAGTTGCGGCTTGCGGCCACCGACATCCAGAACAAGGACGCGCCTCATGGCCTGACACAGGGCCCACTCAGGGGCGGCTACAACGGCAAGCTCTACGATAGCAAAGAGGTCCTGTTCGACGATAGTAAGTGGCATTGCATCGAGGCAATGTTTAAACTGAACAGCCTGGATGTGAAAAAGAACAGACCCAACGCCGATGGCCAGCTCCGCGGCTGGTTCGACGGCAAGCTGGTCATCGAGCAAACCGACGTCATCTTCCGTACAAGCGACTTCCCCAAGATGAAATTCAACCAGTTTCTGCTCGCCCCCTACTTCGGTCCCGGACTCCTGCCCCACTCGCAGATCCTCTGGATCGACGAGTTGGCCGTGGGAACGAAACGCGTCGGCTCCGTCAATTCGCCCGATTCGAGCGCAGCCAGCGCCACCTCTTCCGGATTCACACAGAACACTTCGGGCAGGGTGCGCAACGACATAAACGACGTTGTTGCAGAAGCCGTCCAGAGAATGTGAAAGGAGTCGAGCAATGGGAATAACAAAACGGTTTTTCTTGTTCATACTGGTGGTGGGCTTCACACCGCTGGCGATGAGCGCTGCCGAGACCAAAGAGGAACTCACAGAGAAACTCTGGCCCAGGGATCGCGTTCTCGGAGCGCTCGAAGAAATAACGAAGCTCAAAGTGGACGGCATGATGACCGAGAGTCACTACCGGCGCAAAAAGAAGATGCTTGAAGCTCGGCTCGCGGGCGTTTTCAGTCCCACAATGCTGTCGGCCACCAATCCGCCATTGAACTTCATCCAGAACGCGGGTTTTGAGGACATCAATAAAAACTCTCAGCCCAACCGATCCCGCTGGTTGTGGTGGGGTGGTTGGAGCTGGGGCGGCGATTACGAGAACCGATGGGAAGATCGTCAGCAGTACGTCAGGTCCGGCAAATACTCGGCCCGTATCAAGTGCCTCGGCAAAAAAGGACGCATCGGGATCAGCACACCGAAGCTGCCTGTCGTTCCGGGTGCGACGGAATATGAATTCAGCATTTGGGCCAAGGGCCAAGGCGACAACGAACTCTTCCTCAACTTCGAATCCGGCGCGAGAGGAAGTTTGCGTGGACGCATCGGTCCGAGATGGAAACACGTCAGCCTCAAGGGTACTTTGCAGCCGGGCGCCGACGGCTACACGGTCTATGTCTATGTGACTGGCGAAGGTGTTATCTGGCTGGACGACGCCAAGCTGACGCCAATCGGCGATATACTGGACGACTGAGCCACAACCAGAAAGGAGAGCATTGGTATGAAACGCGTATTTTCAGCTATCGTTCTGATTTCGCTCTGCCCCGCGGCCTGGTCGGCAGATGTGAACGTGTATGTGACCGATTGTACGGCCAAGCAAATCGTCGGCGAGGAAATAGTACTGGGAAAGGAAAAAACCAATGCGGTTTCGCTCTTCGCTTCGCTGGGTGAATACGAGCCCTTTAGCTTTGCCCTTCAGCCGAAAGAGCGAATTGTTGACGTCATGATTCAAGCCGGCCGTTTGACCGGTCCCGCGGGCGCCATCCCTGCGGAAAACGTCGTTGTGCAGTCGGTTGAAGGATGGCATGGCGCCAATAGGATGCTCTGCGACCTCGGGCGTGCCTGGAGCATGCCGGCCTGGAGTAAAGAACTGTTCTGGGTCACCATCCATGTGCCCGAAGACGCCGAGCCGGGCGCTTACCGGGGCGATGTCACGATCACCAGCGCAGAAAATCCCATTGCGAACGTCGAGGTGGAACTGGAAGTGCTACCAATCAAGCTCGATGAGCCGCCCTTTTGCATAGGCTGGCATTACGCCTGGCCTGGAAATGTCGACGCGCTGCGTGCAAACCTCAGAGATATGCGCGAGCACGGCATGACCAATGTTGGTCCCCTGTATGGCTTTCACATGCCTATCAACGATGACGATACAAGTCAACTCGGAACGTTCATTGATGAATATCTCAAAGCGGGCTACACGAAGCCCATCATGTTCGCAGCACCCATGGGCTTGTCGCTATCCGGATTGACCGGCTACGGTCCTGTTGACAGCAAGCGTTTCCAGCAGAAGTACATCGAAGTCATGAGAAAGCTCCACGCCGAAACACGAAAGCACGACGTCCCCGTCATTTTCAGTATCGGAGACGAGTTCACCAATAAGGGCGTTAGGGGTGTTGAATACGCAGGCAAGCTTGCCAAATTCGTTTACGAGGAACTGCCGGAAATCTGCACCACCAGCGACATGAACGGTCACATGGAAGTAATGGCTATGGCGCCCTATTTGAACTACGCCACCTTCAACAACGGATGGGACGGCATCGACGGTCATAATAAAGGTCGCCGGCTCCTCAACGACACGTTCATCAAGAAGCTTGTCGAGGAAACCGGCGCGATTCCTTACTTCGTCAACGCCGGCAAAGGGCGTTTTTCGTTCGGATTCTTCTTCTGGAAAATGAGTAAGTCTGGCGTCGTGGGCAAGGTCGAGTGGTTCTACAACCTGGGTGGCACCGGAGGCGGACGAGGGTCCGTCGTTAAGCTCGACGGCGTCAAGATCACCCATACGGTCGATTATGAGCTGAGCCGCGAGGGCGTCGATGACCTGAAGTACCTCTGCGAACTGGAAAAGCTGATTGCCCAGGCCAAAAGGATCGGCAAAGCCCGTATGGAGGCCGAAGCCGCAGAGGGATTCCTGAAGAATCTCGAAGACTCCATCATTCCGAACTGGACCGCCTACAGCAGAGGCGGCACAAAGTGGCCACCCGACGGCATGGATGACGTCGACCCGGAAAAGGCCGCGACTATCGGTTCGCTGAATACACTCCGACGCCTCATCGCCGATAAGATAATCGCGATCCAGAACGCAATGGAGCAGTCACCTTCCGGTAAAACCGGGGCGGACAGAGCCAAACGAACTCGACCGAATAGACCCAATGTCTATTTCTATTGGGATTGCGAAAACCAAGCCGATGGAAGCATACTACCTAATCCACCATTCTGGTTTGGATGGAAATTCGTCGGCAGTTCCACAGGTCATGATATTATAGACCATCCTGAACTTTGCGCACAAGTAAAACGCGGACCAACTCCGCAGGGCGAGAAGTACCTCCAATGGAAGATCACGGATGAGGACAACCACAGCCGCTACACAGAGGTGAAGGGACGTGGCTTCCCGATTCGCTGCACCCCAGGGAAAACATACTACCTCGCCTACTACTTCAACTTCATAAGAATCAACGGCCACGATATCTGGCACGAAAGGGGCCAGAGCGCAGACAAAGGCGTCGAGTTGAAAGGATCCGGCATAAGGTGGTGTGTTAGCCGTGGGCACTGGGGAGGTGGTTACACCAGGAACGAGGACCATCGTTATACCGTCTGGTTGGGAAATCCAACGTATCACCTTAACGGGGAGCTCGAACACACCGACGCATACTACCCCAACAAAAGCGGCTACGGCGCCGAGAATCCGATCCAACTGGACTACGAACGCTGGTATTCCTGTGTTATGGCGGTTAAGATGGCGGCCGACCGGACCGGCTCAGTGGTAGTCTGGATCGACGGAACAAAGCTGTGTGAGTATGAGAACATTAAGACTTGCGCAAATACCAACCCGAGTATTACGCAGATCACAATGGGCGGGACGATTGCTCAGCCTGCTTATGACGCCCCCGCGCACTACAGGAAGTTCGATGCTCTCCTGCTCACCGACAATTGGCAGAATATTATCGATCTCGGGTACTTGAAGAAAAAGAGCGGTAGTGGCCGGGACTGAGCGATGGAGACTTCTTCTCGCACCGAGCAAACCGGATTCTGAACATGAAGCAGGGAACACAAGGCAGACCCAAATTAGGGAGACGATATTATGGCTACTCGACACATTAGAAATATCACGGTTATCTTATTTGTCCTATTACTGGTTCTAAGCTGCCATCAGGAGCAGGCTCAACCGCTGGTTAAACATGTGCTTAGCTCAAAAGACGCACCGGCAGCAATTGGACCATACAGTCAAGCGATTAGAGTCGGAAATACACTCTATTGCTCGGGGCAAATTGCGATTGATCCTAAAAGGAGCGAGTTAGTGGATGATACCATCGAGAACGAAACTAGGCAGGTATTGGAGAATCTCGGTGCTGTTTTGCGGCAAGCGGGTTTGGACTATTGTGATGTTGTGCGAGCTACCATTTACATGACCGATATTGAGAATTATGGCAAGATAAACAGTATTTATACTCAATACTTCAGAGAGAAGCCTCCAGCAAGGGCCGCGGTGCAGGTAGTAAGTCTGCCAAAGCAGGCAAACGTGGAGATTTCGTGTATTGCAGTTGGAGAAAAATGAATGTGCCTTCTCACCAACGAGGAGTTCATCAAGCATCGTACGTTAGCAAACGCCGGATTGGCCGCTCCTGGAGACGTCGGTTGCTGGAAGGACGGCGTTCTTTACTTATAAGTTAGGTAAAAAGGAATTGAACAATGAGATGCTTTATGTGCGTCGCACTCTTAATAGCGGGAATTACCATGACATCCGGAAATACTGCATTGGGACAGGGAGCATCTCTCCTGGTTGAGATAGACGCTGAAGATGTCATCTGTAATCGGTTTCTGGGATTTGGAGCTGAGTGGGATTCCAGCAGTTATCCCCAGGCAGGTATCACCGAGGAGGATTTTTCAGTCATCCGCGAGCGTGTCGAATGGATGCGTCTGCCTGTTGCTCGAATCATGATGCAGGCCAAATGGTGCTACAGGGGGAATGGCATCTATGACTGGGACAATCCCGACATGAAGGCTCTCTATCGGCACCTGGAGGTATGCCAGAAAATCGGAACAACTGTTTTCTTCGCAGACTGGGGTTGTGAGCCGGAATGGCTCCAGTGCCCAGACGTGGCTAGGGTTGATGATCCAAAGTATGCGGAGATCATCGGCACTTATGTGGATCATCTCGTCAATCGGAAAGGCTATACCTGTATTAAGTATTTTATCATGGTGAACGAACCGAACTATGAAGTCAAGGAATGGAGCAGGTGGAAAAAAGGCGTAGAGAATGTCTTTGCTGAGTTTCAGAAGCGGGGGTTGCAGAAGAAAGTCATTTTTACCGGTTCTGACCACTCGAATAACGATAACTGGCATACAATGGCCGTCGATCAACTTCAGAATATCCTCGGTGCTTATGATATTCATCGGTATGCAAACGACAGTGATGTCCGGGTCGGAAAATTGTACGACTACTTTAAAAAATCGTGGCAGTATGCCCTCAGTAAGGATGCTGGCGCTGCTTTTAAACCATTTGTCGTGGGCGAAGCAGGGATGAACGATGGTGCGCAGCACCCTCGTGGAAATCTCAACATCGATACGATTTATTACGGGATTTTCATGGCTGACTATGCCGTCCAGGCAGTGAACGCCGGTTCTGCAGCCGTGCTGGCATGGATGCTCGATGATAATTCTCATCTGGGATTCTTCTGGGGCTTATGGACAAATAAGGAAAAGGGCATGAAGTTACGGCCATGGTTTTATCCATGGTCGCTCCTGTGCCGTTCCTTCCCGCCTGGCTCGAAAATCGTGCGAACCAATCCGATATCAAAGGATTTACGGGTATTAGCAGCCTATTGTGACCGTAAGGACGTGTCGGGGATACGATCCTGGTCGTTCTGCCTGGTTAATCGGGCCAACAGAGCAACAACGGTTCGCTTGCACGTTCCGGCCGGACCTTACCTCATCATGCGCCGGTATGTATATAATAAGACATCCATCAAGACCGATTCCAACGGGTTCCCCGCACCAATTGACAATCGTGGATATGACTTGAACAAGGGAGCCAACGTCCCGTGCGAAGCGAACAGCGTCGTTATTCTCACTTCTAAACGGTACTGATAGATTACGAAGGAAAGGGCGAAACAATGCCGAAGAAAATCTTGTTAAGTATTTTTATTTTAACTTTACAGACCCGTCTATTGGCAGCAGTCTGGCCCGGAGACACATGGCAAACGGCGAGTCCGGAATCACAGGGAGTG
>CBDVBU010000117.1:0-9165 GCA_965372295.1 uncultured Phycisphaerae bacterium | reverse complement strand
CCGGATGGGAAAATTGGCGCAAAGTCTTATTTTAAAGGGGATTATGAAGATTTATACGCTTTGAAGATAGCGAAAAAACAAAGCCAATCTTAGTTAGCCCCCAGATTGCTCTGGGGGTTGAAAATTCAGAGCAAGTCGGAAATGTCATAGACGCGGGTTTCCCACATTTCGGGCAGCGATTCAGCCGTCGCTATCATTATGATGCCGTCCTCGACGATGTAGCCAAGCTGGTCGTAGCCGCCGGAAACCGAGGCCAGCAGGAGCTTCAACGCCCTGCCGGGAGAAACTCCCGATATTTCATCTATGTTTGCCGGAGTAGTCCGGTCGATATCGGCGTTGTCGTACAAATCCTTCCAGATAACGACTATCGGCAGCGGCGGCTCAACGCAGTACTTTATCTGCTCTAACGCCTCGGCAAAAGACATCTCCGGCCTGAACTCGAAAACGTAGGCGGGTTTATCCAGCTTCTTTGAGACGGCTTGCTCAGTTCTATGCCGGGCGTTTGAATCTTGTGCTGGTTCGATTCGCGCCTGAATGTCGGCCGTCCCGGAAAATGATTTCCATTCGGCTTGAAGCGTGTTCTTTTCGGCCCGGCCGGGATGAATCAGAATTCGATACTTCAGCGAAAAGCTTTTTCCCGCTGGCAAAGTGTAAGGCTTATTGAAAAGCAACGCCGGACTGAAATACCCGAACGGCACCTTTGGGTCCATGATAACAAAGCCTGGCGACGGATGCCGCAGGTTGTCCGGATGGTCGAAGACAGCGATGCCAAAATCTTTACTTTCAGCAATCCGGCCGCCGAAACTCATCCAGCGTGCCTTTTTGCCGTGTGCTTCAAGGTCCTTTCGCCCTTCGCTGTCGGTGAGATGCCAGCCGGTGACATTTTTCGCAATCCGCACCGAAAGGCCTGCGTAGCCGCCCCAGCTTTGGCCGTCTTTCTCGCCCGTTATCGGCGTGCGGTCCAGCAGAACATCCGCGGCACCAGCGGTGAACCGGCTAATCCAGTCGATGTGGTATCGGCCATCTTCATCCGGCTTACCGACATGAATGCGGCACGATTCGGTCAGCACCGCCGGTTGACCGGGCGGATGATAACTGAGCTGCATCGCAATCTGTGCCGAATAATCATCATGGGGTCTTACTTCTATGCTATTAATCCTGGACCGTCCTTGTGACAAGCCGGTATCGCGATCTTCTTCCCAGTAGTTCAGGCCGTTGATGTGCTTCCAGGAGAACCACAGCCCGTAATGCCACGGATGGTCCGGCGGGCGGTGCCAGGTTAATTCCGTGCCGTCGGTCAGGCAGACCGGATGAAAGTATGGTTTGGGCTGCTTCTTGTCGAAATTGAACTGCCAGACAACGCGCGCCCTGTTGAGCAGCGCCAGCGAGCTGTCGGTTTGCCGCCAATCGTAACGGGGCTTTGGCCCGGCGGCATCTTTCGCCCAAACTTGCACAGATTGCAAGAGCAGCAAGGCCGCCCAGACAAACACAGTCAATCGTTTAATAGTCACCTGAGGCCTCCCTTCGCAAAGCCCGCCGTAGCGGCGGCGGATTTGGCTATGAACCTACGCCGGCTGAATAAATCTTTCCGCTCGGAGGCCCGCATTACTTTTTCAGTCATTCTTCGCTGATCCTCCAATTGTGCAGATGAACTTCCTAATCCATCGGCGAGGGTGGTACCTTGACCATTATATTCTTGAAATAGACGACGCTATCTGGATCGTGGCCCTGCAGGGCGATGGTTCCTTCGCCGATCTTTCTGCCGGACTGTTCCCAGTCTTCTGGCTGCGTCCATGCCGCGGTGGTCTTGCCGTCGATCTGGATGATGACGTGATTGTCTTCGACCCTGATATAATAGTGGAACCATTGATCGTCCACAGAAGGGGCATTGACCAGCACGTCCTGCACGTCATAGAGGCCGCCGGTCTTCTTGACATCAGTGTGCGTGCTGTTCACCTGGCATTCGAAGCCCTTCGACGGCCAGCCGGTTTTCTCATACTGCGTATGGAAGTATATGCCGGAGTTGGAGCCGGGCGTAGTCAGCACGTCGGCCTTAAACTCGAAATTCTTAAAGTTGGCATCGTTGACGAGCCCGGTGTAGAAAAGATGGCTCCGAGGCCCGTGGGCAATGATCATCCCGTTGTGGGCGGTAAATGTATCTGTGTTCTCGCTGGCCAGCCAGCCGTCGAGGGTTTCGCCGTTGAAAAGACTCTGCCACTGGCCCGCCTTAGAGCCCGCCATATCGGCCGGCGTTGTTTGACATCCCGCCAAAAGCAAACACGTAAACAGCAGCATCAAAACCAACTTCCTTGTCATCTGACTTTCTCCTTAACAAACAGTTTCTGTTATCGTTCACATTCTTCACAACGTCCATGGAGTGCGCATGGGGCGAGACAGCCGACGATTGGCCGCATCGTTGTTTGTGAAAAGTTCGGTTTTCGGATTCCATTTAAGTTTTTGCTCAAGTCTTATGGCAATGTCGCTGATATGGCAGATTATATCCGCCTGCACGGCCACGTCAATATTACAGATAGTTTCAGCCCGGCTTTTTACGCAATCCAAAAGGTTTCTGACATGATTGTCGCTTTTGTACAGGTGAATACCATTAGGCCCGAATTCCGTCTCCAGCAGTTCCTTTGGATGAGCGTTTATGCCGGAGCGGTCCACGTGCACCCATCCATCGGCGCCTTCGAAGGCTGTGCCGTGACTGGTCGTTCGCCCATAGCGTTTCTTCCACTCGTCCGGATAGGGATCGCCGGTGAAATTCATAGTTACGCCGCTGTCATATTTGCAGACAACTTTCCAGTTCATCGCCGTGTCGGCTACTCCTTCGGTGGGCCAAACGCCTTTGCCTTCGATCTCCACCGGGCAGGCGACTTTTTCGCCGCCGCCCCAGAGTGCGATGTCCAGCGGATGAACGCCCCATCCGGCGATAAAACCGAGCGCATAGTCGGAAATGAACCACCACAACTTATTCGAGCAGCGGTCCTTTGTGTAGGGTGTATACGGCGCGGGTCCCAGCCACATATCGTAATCGATCCATTCCGGCACGGGCACCGGTTTGGGATTCCCGCCCTGACTGCTGCCGGGAGACCATACGTTAATGGTGTGCAGTTTACCGAGCCGGCCGTTCAACGCCAACTCGCAGGCAAAGCGGAAATTGCGGCTGGACCGCTGCTGTGTGCCGAACTGGAAAACTCTGCTGTGACGATGCACGGCCGTACGAAGAGTCCGGTCCTGGGCAAGGCTCAAGCCCATTGGTTTTTCCAGATAAACGTCCTTTCCCGCCTTGACCGCCGCCAGTGCCGCCAGCACGTGCCAGTGGTCCGGCGTGGCAACCAGAACCGCATCGATATCGTCACGCGCCATCAACTTGCGGAAATCCTTGTAAGCCGAGCATCCGGTGCCCTTGTAATGCCCGTTCACCCGGTCCCGGGCAGCTTTTAGCACGGGATCTTTAACGTCGCAGACCGCGACTACCCGGGCATCCTTTTGTCTCAGGAAGTTGCCCATTACGCCGCTGCCCTGAGGCCCGACACCGACGCAGCCGACGGTAATTCTTTCACTGGCAGCGGTGCCGCCCGCCCCGCCCAGCGCCGACGACGAAACGATGTAAGGAAAACTCATCGCCCCGGCGGCGGTGCCGGCAGCGCGTTTTAAGAAGCGACGCCTGTCAATTGCTTTGTTCCTCATGACTCCTATACCTCCCAATTAGCAAGTATAACATATCTTGAATTATCAACCTGTTCAACGATAAAACGAAGCATATGCTAAAAGTGTAACCGGACAAACAATCCCCGTCAAACCAAAACCTTATCCGGCGAGAACACAAATTTTTAAACGTTCTTCAAGGTTCTGTCTTACTTGTACTTGACAATATCAGCCGGGCAGCATAGCCTATGTGTTTCGCGTATCTTACAGCTATTGAGGAACTGTACACTATGCCTGAAAATATCGTAACGCGTTTTGCACCGTCGCCGACGGGTTATCTGCACGTCGGCGGAGCCAGAACCGCTCTATTCAACTGGCTCCTGGCACGCCGGACGGGCGGAACGTTCATCCTCCGAATCGAGGATACGGACCAGAAGCGAAACACACCGACCGCCGCCCAACAGGTCATGGACGACCTGAAATGGCTTGGAATCCAGTGGGACGAAGGCCCTGAAGCCGGCGGTCCGAACGGGCCGTACCTGCAATCTGAGCGTAAAGACATTTATGATAAATATATAGAGAAACTTCTCGACGAGAAAAAGGCCTATTATTGTTTCGAGACCACCGAAGAGCTTGATGCACTTCGCAAGGAAGCTGAAGCTCAGAAAAAGAGCTTTTCCTATTCCCGGCCTAAAGATTTCCCCAACGCCGAAGACGCGGAAAAGGCCCGCGCCGAAGGTCGGCCCGTCACGATTCGTTTTGCCGTGCCGCAGGAAAAGCCGATCATAGTGCAGGATGTGGTCCGCGGCGAGGTTACATTCGCCGCCGACGAAATAAGCGATTTTATCATTCTGAAAAGCGACGGTTTTCCCACATACAATTTCGCCTGCGTGGTCGACGACTATCTGATGAACGTTACACACATTATTCGCGGCCAGGAACACCTCAACAACACGCCGGGCCAGCAGACTTTATGGCAGGCTCTGTATCCGGATGCTCCGCTTCCGAAGTATGCCCACATGTCGGTCACGGTCAGCGATACCGGCGGCAAACTCTCCAAGCGTGAGCGTCCGAAGGCCCTTCGCAATGCAATCAAGGCCGCGCAGCAGATCGATCTCGAAAAACTCGCCGCCGCAGGTGATATCAGCAGCGACCAGCTCGATTCTTTTATCAGGGGCAAAACCATGCCGGACATGCCAGATATCGACGCGATGGCAAAACATCTCGGCGTTGCCCTGCCGGAAATCAATATCGTCGATTTCTTCAAGAACGGCTATCTGCCCGAAACAATGGTGAATTTCCTCGCTCTGTTAGGTTGGAATCCAGGCGATAATCGTGAGATAATGCAGGTTGACGAGCTGGTCGACTCCTTCGACCTTTCGCGTCTGACCAAATCGAACAGCCTGTTCGACCGGCAGAAACTACTCGCCTTCAACATCGAGCACATCCGGATGGTTTCAGCGGAAAAACTCCTCCGGCATCTCAGGAGTTACTTAAACACTGTCGAGTCCCCGATGGCCTCTGCCGATGACGAGCTTCTTTCAACAATCATAAAGCTCTGCGAGGGCTCAAGAACTCTGGCTCAGATCGAGCAAAAGAGCAAATTTCTGTTTGTGAACAACGACAAGATCGAATATGACAACAAAGCAGTTAAGAAAATTCTGCTGAAAAGTGACGGCCTGGCCGTTCTGGGAATCGTCCGGGAAAAGCTTGCCGCGATGGACGAACTAACGGAACAGGGCATTGAGGATATGCTGCGCGGATTGGCCGGGGAAAAACAAGTCGGCCTGGGTAAAGTCGCTCAGCCGCTTCGCGTGGCCATCTGCGGAACTACTATCAGCCTGCCCATCTTCGATTCGGTCCGGCTGTTGGGCAAAGAAAATACCCTGACAAGAATAGACAACACACTAAAGAAATTCCAAACACAAACTCAAACATAGCGAGTGTAGATATGTCATTATTGGTAACAGGTTCGATAGGAATTGATACGGTCAAGACGCCTTACGGTGTTCGCGAGAACTGTCTTGGCGGTTCGGCTGTTTATTTCAGTATGACAGCCAGCTTTTTCTCGCCGGTCAGATTTGTAGGAGTTATCGGCTCGGATTGTCCGTTTGATTTAGCCGAGGTTTTCATCGATAGAGATGTAGACTTGAGGGGTCTGGAAATAAGAGCGCAAAGCAAAACATTTCGATGGGCCGGCACTTATCACGAAAATATGGACGACAGAACAACAGATCATGTGGAATTAAATGTCCTCGCCGAAGCACCGCCGAAGGTACCAGACGCATTCAAGGACAGTAAATTCGTATTCCTGGCAAATACGGCACCTGTCCTTCAGCAACAATTGCTCGAACAAATCGATGAACCGGTTTTCGTAGCTGTCGATACGATGAACTTGTGGATTCAGGAATATCCGGATGATTTAACAGCCCTGCTGACAAAAATCGACTGCCTGATAATCAACGAGGACGAAGCAAGGATGTTGGCAGACCGGCACAATCTGATAAGGGCAGCGCAGAAGATCTTAGAGATGGGCCCCAGCATTGTGATTGCCAAGAAAGGCGAATCCGGCTCGATCATGTGCAACGCCGATGGAGACATATTTATCCTGCCAGCCTTTCCGGCCGACGATGTTAAAGACCCGACCGGCGCCGGCGACAGTTTCGCAGGCGGTTTCATGGGCTATCTGGCACAAACCGGCAGGGCAGATTTCGAGACATTGAAAACGGCCGTCGCATACGGCACGGTGGTTGCCTCCTTTACGATTGCGGATTTCTCGCTGGATGGATTGACCTCCACCGATAGAACGAATATCGACAAGAGACTGCAAGAATTACGAAATATAACACAGTTTTAACGTATCGGGCATGATATGCGGTGCTTTATAGCAATAGATATCGACGAGAAAATCAGAAAAGCCCTGGCCAAGCTACAGAACGAATTGCAAGGCAAAGCTGATGTAAAGAAAAGCGATGTCAAATGGGTGAATCCCGAGACGATACATCTGACGTTGAAGTTCCTGGGCGAAATTAAAGATGAGCAGGCCGTGGATGTCTGCAACATAACCGGTGACGTTGCGAGCCGGCATAAGAGCTTCCAACTGGACATCGAATCGGTCGGACATTTCGGCGGCAGAAGCGCCAGGATTTTATGGGTCGGCACGGGACAGAACAGCGACAAGCTGCTACAATTACAGGAAGACCTCGAGCAGCAACTGGATTTAGCCGGCTGGCCCAAAGAAGCCAGAAAATTCTCAGGGCATTTAACCCTGTGCAGGATAAGAAACGCAAGGGCGGGCGTTAAATTGGCTCAAATGATTAGCGAATATAAGGATTTCAAGCTCGGGACTATGCCGGCCGATTCGGTCTCGGTTTACCAGAGCCAGTTGACGCCGAAAGGCCCTATTTACACTGTTTTAGGAAAATACGAGTTACAACAATAAAAAATATAAAACATGAAGCGAGATTAAAAAAAGGAGAAAAGCAAAAATGGCAAAAACGAAAAAAGTTCAGGCAGTTTCAAAAGCAACCAGCAGGGATGACGCTGTGCAGCGCGTGATAGCTCAGATCGAAAAGCAGTACGGCCAAGGCGCAATCATGCAAATGGATGAGCATCAATACGCCAAGATTGAGGGCATCGACACGGGCTCATTATCGCTCGATATAGCGCTTGGCGGCAGGGGTATCCCGCGAGGCAGAGTGACCGAGCTGTTCGGGCCGGAGTCGTCCGGCAAGACGACTCTCGCACTTCACGTAATTGCCAGCGCTCAGCGGGATGGTGGCGTGGCTGCGTTTATCGACGCCGAACACGCTCTGGATACTACGTGGGCAAAACGGCTGGGCGTCGATGTCAGCAGCATGCTGGTCAGCCAGCCCGATACCGGGGAGCAGGCGCTTGAAATCGTTGAGATGCTGGTCAGATCCAATTCGGTAGACGTTATAGTCGTAGATTCCGTCGCCGCACTGACACCGAAAGCGGAAATCGAAGGAGAAATGGGCGCCAGCCACATGGGACTACAGGCCAGGTTAATGAGCCAAGCGATGCGAAAGCTCACCAGCGTTATCGGCAAGAGTAAAACCGCCCTGGTATTCATAAATCAAATACGCATGAAAATCGGCGTGATGTTTGGCAACCCGGAAACAACAACCGGCGGAAGGGCCCTGAAATTTTACAGCTCGGTACGAATCGATTTAAGACGAATAACAACCATCAAGGACGCCAACGGCGCCATCGGTTCAAGGGTAAGGGCCCGGGTGGTAAAGAACAAAATCGCACCGCCTTTCCGCGACAGCGAGTTCGATATTATGTTCGACAGCGGAATCAGCTACGAGGGCGACATGCTCGATTTGGCCATCGACTGCCAGGTCGTCGATAAGAGCGGCGCCTGGCTGAACTACGGCACGATCCGCCTCGGACAGGGCAGAGAAAACGCCAAAAAGTACCTTGCTGAAAACAAAGACCTGTGCGAAGAGATAAAAGGAAAAGTCCTTATCGCCAAGGGTCTTCTGTAATTCGTGATATTTATCCTGTAGTTTTTCCTATAGAGAGCTATTTGAGGTACGAAAGACCAAGTACGAGATACCAGATGAAAACTGCAAAGCAAATCAGATATGAGTTTGTCGATTTCTTCAAGGGCAAAGACCACGAAATCGTACCCAGCTCGCCCATCGTGCCCATCGGTGACGAGACACTCCTTTTTGCCAATGCGGGGATGAACCAGTTCAAGGATATTTTTATCGGATTGGCGCCGGCTCAGTACCCGCGTGTGACCAACAGCCAGAAATGCCTGCGCGTAAGCGGCAAACACAACGACCTCGAGGAAGTGGGCAAGGATACCTACCATCATACGTTCTTCGAAATGCTGGGCAACTGGTCGTTCGACGATTATTTCAAGGCCGAAACCATCGAGTGGGCCTGGGAGCTTTTTACAAAGGTCTGGGGCATTGATCCCGACCGTTTATGGGCGACGGTTTTTGCCGGTGATCAGGCCGATGGCCTGCCGAAAGACGATGAGGCGGCAAATCTGTGGCCTAAAGTGACACAGATACCGGCCGAAAAAGTTCTGGCATGCGGCAAGAAAGATAATTTTTGGGAAATGGGCGAGACCGGCCCCTGCGGCCCCTGTAGCGAAATACACATCGACCTCGGCCCGGACCGGTGCGACATGAAAAACGTGCCGAACCACGAGTGCCGGGTAAACGGCGGCTGCGCCCGATTCATCGAGTTGTGGAATCTGGTTTTCATACAATTCAATCGCCAGCCCGGCGGCAAGCTCGTGCCACTTTCGGCCAAATATGTTGACACCGGCGCGGGCCTGGAAAGAATCGTCGCCGTGATGCAGAATAAGGCGAGCAACTACGACACAGATTTATTCATGCCCATAATCGAGCGCACCGGCCAGATCACCGGCCACAAGTACACATCGAAGCTGGGCAACAAAACCGACAATGCATTCAGAGTTATCGCCGACCATATTCGCGCGCTCGTCTTCGCGATCACCGACGGCGCGACGCC
>CBDVBU010000116.1:0-9241 GCA_965372295.1 uncultured Phycisphaerae bacterium | reverse complement strand
AGCCGTTGGGTTTTGAGATTGCTTCGCCGCTCTGCTCCTCGCAATGACAAGATGAGACAGTATCTCCCAGCGGTCGTCCATACAATACATGGGCTTGCTTTTTATCCCTATCAGAGCGAAGCTTTAAATAAGTTCTACATCGCGGTAGAGAAGTCGGCCGCCAGGCGAACGGATTTCTTCATTAGCGTCGCCGATGCTATGACGGCGCAGGCGACTGCGGCGGGCATAGGCAGACCCGAACAGTACGTCACGGCGTATTCGGCCATTGACGAGGATGACTTCCTGGAGCCGATTTCACAGGAACGAAAAAGAGATTTCCGCCAAAAGTACGGCATCGGTGAAGATGCGGTTGTGCTTGTCACCGTTGCCCGGCTGTTCATGCTCAAGGGGCACGAATATGTCATTGAGTCTGCTAAAGAGCTTTCGGAGCGGTTTGCAAATTGTATCTGGCTCTTCGTTGGCGACGGTAATCTTTCAGAGCATTACAAACAGCAGGCTCGCGAACTGGGATTGGCCGATAGGATTAAATTCACGGGACTTTTGCCGCCGAGCCAAATTCCGCTGGCCATACAATCATCGGACATGCTTGTCCACTGCTCGCTCAGAGAAGGTCTCGCACGGACGCTGCCGCAGGCCATGCTGTGCGGCAGGCCGGCGATATCTTTCGACGTTGACGGCGCGAGAGAAGTGGTGAATGAAAACACAGGCCGGCTCATCGAGCCGAAAAATGTCGAGCAACTAATCAATGCCTGTGCCGAGTTGATAGAAGATAAAGATTTGCGGGAGATGCTCGGCAGGGCCGGCAGAGAATCTGTAAAAGAGAAGTTCGCCCCGGATACGATGGTCGATACTATCGAAGAAGTCTATCGGAAGCTGTTAGACGAAAGGTAATTATATTTTAATTACTCAAACCGACCAGTTCGCACTGTCATCCCTGCGAAAGCAGGGATCCAGGAACGTAATGGTTTTAGTAGATTCCCGCTCCCCGCTTTCGCGGGGACAAGTTTACACCTGCAAAAGCAGGTGCGGGAATGACATGTTGTGTTATGTTATTATCATTGAATGATTTGCTATAATATTCGACTCAAAAACGATCAGTTTGAGTAAATGGGTGAAAAAATGGATGAAATGATTAGTTGTTGCGGCTTGAATTATCATGGTTACGCCATCTATTTGGCAACGAAGGAGAAAGAATATCTATGAAAAGTTTTAGAAAAGAACTTTGGTTTAATACTTCAAGCAGGCGGGAATTTATTAATATCACGCCGGAGGTTGAAGAGTGTCTGAGTGAAAGCGGTATCAAGGAAGGATTTGTGCTATGTAATGCCATGCACATAACCGCCAGTGTCTTTATTAATGACGACGAATCCGGGCTTCATAACGACTTTGAGGTCTGGCTGGAAAAATTAGCGCCGGAAAAGCCTCACTCGCAGTATCAACACAACGGCTTTGAGGACAATGCCGACGCCCATTTGAAACGTAGCGTCATGGGCAGAGAAGTGGTCGCGGCCGTAACAGGCGGCAAACTTGATTTCGGCCCGTGGGAGCAGATATTCTACGGCGAATTCGACGGTAAAAGAAAAAAACGAGTCCTTGTAAAAATCATTGGCGAGTAGGTTGGTGACATCGTGGCATTACTGCTTTTTTTAGTTCAGGTTTTTATGATATCGCTGTCGGGGGTGATGGCGCCGGGGCCGGTGACGGCGGCGGCGATTGGGATGGGCGCACGCTCTCGATACGCCGGTATGCTCATCGCCATCGGTCACGGCATTGTCGAATTTCCACTGATGATTTTGATTGTTTTGGGGATGGGTCGAATTCTGCAACTGCCGACTGCACAAATTGCGATCGGTCTGGCCGGTGGCGCGTTCCTGTTGATGATGGCAATCGGGATGCTTAGGAGTTTGCGTTCGGCGGGAATGCAAGAAACTAAAGTTGCCAAAAGCGCACCGTTGTTGGCAGGGATAATACTGTCGGCGGGTAATCCGTACTTTCTATTCTGGTGGGCGACCGTCGGGCTGGCTCTTGCGACTACCGCGACCGGCATGGGGATATGGGCTTTTGCATTATTCGCCGTCGTTCATTGGCTGTGCGATTTTATCTGGCTTGGCGCCTTGTCGTGGGCGAGTTTCAAAGGCACGGGCCTGTTCGGATCTCGCAGCCAGCAAATCGTGCTGATGATCTGTGCCGTAGCACTGTTTTTCTTCGGCTTGTTCTTTATTTACAAGGCTGTGGCTGCACTAACCTTAAGCTTTTCAGGCGGTTGAGTCCTGTGTATCATTGTCTGGAGCTGCATTATCCTGCTTAGGAGTTAAGATTTGCTTTAGAGTATATTGTGCCAGAGTGCTTTGTTGGGATTGAGCTATTTGCTGCAAACTGTCTGCTTGGTCGGTTCCGGGTTGTGAAAAGCCAGTGGCAGCTATAGCTTCGGTGATGTCGGAAAGTTTGATATTTGCCGGGTCTGTTGCGAGCAGAAAACCTACCTCCGGCTCTGATGTCCTGACTATGAGTTTGCTGTTAACAAGTTGGTCGAGAATTTTTTGCCCGAACTCGGCGGGAATACCTAATTTACTGCATATCTCCTCGGGCGGGACCGGGGCCTGATTGTCTTGGAAAGCAGCGGCAATCTCTCTGACAATATTGATTATGGTCAGGTTGTTGGCTATGAAATACTCCTCGGTTTTTCTGGCGGCGGCGATTTCTGCGGCGTCGAGGCTCTTTAAGTGCTGGGTAGTATATGTCAACTGCAGACCAAACAGCACGGTCAGCCAGGTAATATAAATCCAAACCACCGTCATGGGAATCAGCGCCATTACTCCGTAAACCGTGCGATACAGCCCCAATTCCGTTATGCAGTATCCGAAAATGCTTTTTGCTGCTATCCAGACCAGGGCAGCCACCGCCGCACCACAGATGGCGGCTTTTACCTTAACTTTTGTGTTCGGCAGAACAAAGTAAAGCAAAAAGAAAGCAATAATAGCTACGATGTACGACAAAATAAACGGTGCAATATTGGATAAGATAGTTTCCCTTAGGCGTACAAAAGTAGAATATCGTGTGACCATGTATATGCCGGCACCAAGAAGCAGCGGCCCGAGAGTCAAAAGCGCCCAGTAGCTGATTATTCGATGCAGAAAATTTCTACCGGTTGCGACGTGCCAGATATTGTTAAACGATTTTTCTATTGTCGCCAGCAGAGCCAAAGCCGCCCAAATCACAAACAGTACGCTGAACAATCCGATCTGTCCCTTGTTTGTCTCCGCGAAAAACCTGGCGACTAATTCGTCGAGATGCTCTGTAAGCGCTACAGTTTCCTGAGAATCCTCGCCACCGGGCGCGGGGCTCTTGAAAGCTGAAAAGTTAGCCTGGTTGTAGACGAAGTTTTTTACCTCTTCTCCGATATCACTATAAGCGAGAAAAGATTGAAATATCAGGAGCGTTACTATGGCCAATGGTACAATCCCGAATATTGTATGATAAGAAAGAGCGGCGGCCTGCTGGCCTGAGCGGTTCTTCTTCAAGAGTCTGGCACAGTGCGACCAAAGTTTGATTTGAAAAACAACAAAGCGGCCGGCTTTACCGACCTGTGTAGTAGGTGTAGTCAAAAGCTTCTCAAGCGTCAGCATCTTTGTCCCCTTTCAATCGGAGGGCGCATCTGTCGATTTGGGTGAAATTCTGCAGCAGAATTGCAGGCCGAATAAATTTTTTCCGTTTTGCCGGCGACAAAACCGCTTGCTTTATGTTACTTGAATAGGTCTTCAAGGCCTCTTCGCAACTGTTCCTCTAATTGTCCCTTTAATTGTAGTTCGATGAGCTTGCCCATATCGAGCTGTGGCTTGTCGACAGTTCCTTTGAGCGGCAGCGTAATCCTTGCTCCGCGTGTTTCTCTGCCGAGCCTTACCGTTCGACCTGCGGTAGTATAAGGCAAAGTCACGGTCATATCCAGACTCTTATCCAGGCCGATTGCTCCTTTGAAATTAATTGGATTATCGCCGACATCCACCTGCATGTCCTCGTATCGAAGGAAACCTTTCTGGAGAACAAATCTCGTTGGGCGAATGGTCATTACCGTACCGCGGGCGCCGCCGGCCGCGGAAAGAATCTGCCCCAGCAAATCCGAGGCCTGCAAACGTAAATCGCTGATCGATATCGTGCCGATAACGACCGCTTCGTTCTTCGCTTCGGCGCTGAGCGGTATGGCTAATTGCTCACAATTGAAGTTTGCAATCCCGCTGACATTGACGGCGTCTGCAAAAATGGGATTCACATACTTCAGCAGCTTGCTCGTTGTCTCATCGTTGACTTTGATATCCTTTATTATCTGCATTGCTTTGGCAGCTTTGAACAGTGCAGGCTCCTGCTTGAAGTCCGCTTCGCCGGCAAAGTTGAATTGCCCTTCGTTGACTGTTGTCGTAAACGGTGCAATGTTCAACAATCCATTTTGGACTTGAATATCCACATCCGTCGGGCCGAAATCAAGCCCCATATAACTTGCCTGGTCAAAACCCAATCTGGCTTTGGCATTGAGATTGGACAATAGTTTGTCCGTTTGGTCGGTCGGGTATTCGCTGATGAAACTGACTGTGTCTTTTCTTTTGCCCTGAATTGTCAGGTCCTCCGGCAGAAACGGTGCCGCCACGGCGCTGACAGCCGACCAGTCATATTCGCACTCGGCCTGTCCCTGCAACCTGGTCTTGCCGTCTTTGCTGACTTGGCTGAATTGGCCCTTGGTGATTTTAATTTGCGGGCTTACAAGCTGCAACGTTTTGACGTTAATCGCTTTTTGTTCTGGATCTATCTCCGCTTCGAAGGCGAGCGAGACTTCGTTCGGCTCGAAGGGCTTCTTGCCGGGAGAGCTGAGCTTCAGGCCTTTGATTTTTGTCGAGTCGGTTGTGATTTTGTAGGTGTTCTTTTCGGAGCTAACAGAAATTGTAGACTCAGCGATGCCGGCCAGTTGCATCTCCTTCGGAAAAGAAGCGAACATAACGGCGAACGGCCTGAGCTTCTCGAAGTTGACATTATTTGCTGATATCTCCAGGCGTAAAGGTGTTGCCGGCTCGTCACCCAGGGGCACAATTCCGTCTTTTACGCTGAACCGGCCCAGACTCGCATTGGCAATTATGGATTCGACGGCCACAAGGTTATTCTCCCTGTCCATATTTACGGCGAACTCTATGTTCGCCATCGGCTCGAAAGCACTTAGCCCCTCCTCTGAGCTTAGACGAAGATTCTTAACTGTTCCTGAGCCGGAAGCGGCAATTCTATTTTCTTCGATGGAGATCTGCCCTGTTTCCGAAAGCTCGCCGGACATCTGATATTGGCCAAAATCGACGAACTGCCCTAATTCGGCTTGCAGTTTTGCAAGGTCTGCCTGAGCACTGTATGTCAGCAATTTGGTGCTACCCGAGCAATTGATTTTGGCGAAAGAAGCCGAAACGTCTATTTTGTCGAAGTTTATGCCGGCTTTATCCGATGAAATTTGTGCTTCAGCTTCGACCGGTTGGGACAGTGCGATTTTCTTGCCTTCGACGGTGCCTTCCAGACCGGAGAGAGTTGCATAGGCATGGATTTGTTTTTGGCCGCCGGTTTTGGTGGAAGTCTCGATATTACCGTTCAACCGGCCCGATGTTAGTTGCATGCCTTCTTTGAGTCCTAGGATTTTGGGCATCTGCGACGAGACGGCGGCCAAATCGCAGTTGAATGTGCCTTTCAAGTTGTAATTTGACTTGGCGTCCAGGAGATCGTCCAGAGACTTGAATGTCGTAGGGACAATCCCACTGGCCGTGACGGAAGCCCAATCGCTCTTTAGTTGCAGGTTGTCGATATTTATCGCTTCGGTTTCCTGTTTAAGCTTCACATTAATATCCAGGCCGCTGGTCTGCAATCTGTCACCTTTTAGCATGGCTCCTGTTATCTGAAGATTTGTTGCTTTGATGCCGGCGTTTAAATCTTCGAGTTGGCCGTCTTTGATTTGTCCCGTTACGCGACCTCCGACAAGACCTTCGGCCTGGATGTCGAGGCTGGCCAGGGCAAAGATCGGTCCCAAAGATTCAAGGTCCAGATTGTTCACATCGATAGTCAGATTACCGCTTGTTCCTTTGAGGCTCCAGCCGGTTTGCTGCTTTGGAGTAATTGTGCCGGCAACTTGAATCTCAGAGGTTTTGCCCGCCTGAGCTACGGCCATACTGAGATCGAAATTTGTTTGCTGCCCGGGCGGCTGCAAGTTGAGCTTTGAGTTTATCCGTGAAAGCTCTACGGTTCCGGATTTTGGGTCGGTTACTTTTACATTGCCGTCATTGATGACAAGCTCCATTCTTTTTACCGGCAATACGATTGGCTGCATTCCTTCGCCGGCCGGCTGTTTTGGACCGGGGCTTTTGGCTTTTTGTACCTGTATGTCTTTAAGATTGATCTCCACGTTCGGTTTGTCAATTAAGGTTTGGCCGAAGGATAAATTGCCGGTCAAAATGGAGCCGTAGCGTGGTTTTGTGGCAATTTCCTTGACTTGGACGGAAATTTGGCCGGCATTGTCGTTGAAGCTAAAATCCGAAACCTTGATGCCTTTAAGCCAGCCCATTGAGAGATCGGCGAAGTCCGTTTCACCGGCGATTGAACTGTTGATTTTGGCCAATATTATCTGGCGGCCCTTCCCGGATGAGACGAGTGCGGGTACAAGCAACAGCGCTGATACAATCAGGATCGCCATGATCGCCAACGCTATCTTGAGTACCCTTGTGCCGGTCTTTTTTCGCGGCCCGATTTTTGTTTTGTTTTCTGCTCGCATCGTTTTGACCTCCGAAATTAGGTGAATAATAGCACAAGAGCATAAGGACAAAGGACACTTGAATCGTGCCATGTAAGCTTATGACTTGTGCGTTTTTTGGCAAAATCAATCGAGCATTATTTCGTCTGATTTGTTTTTGATCAGCTCGTCAACTCTTTCGGTGTACTGCCTGGTAATATCATCGACTTGCTTCTTGCCTTTTTCGAGGTCATCTTCAGTGATGAGTTTGTCTTTTTGCTGCTTTTCGAGATGCTTGTTTGCATCTCTTCGTATGTTGCGAATACCGACCTTAGTTTGTTCGCCGGCCTGTTTAGCCTGCTGAACAAGTTGTGTTCTTCTTTCCTCGCTTAGTGCCGGGATATTAAGCCTGATTATTTTTCCGTCCACAATCGGTGCGATACTCAGGCTGCTGGCTTTGATTGCTTTTTCGATTTCTCTAATCGAGGCGGGATCGAACGGTTTAATCACAATCATATCCACCTGAGGCGCCGCCAGAGTCGCCATCTGTTTCAACGGCGTAGACGTCCCGTAAAAATCCGCCTTTATATTTTCGACCAGCCCGGTCGCGGCTCTGCCGCTGCGAACGGCTTTTAAGTCGTCGTGCAGGATTTCGACGGCTTTTTTCATTTTGGATTCGGTATCCGAGACTATTGAATTAGCAGGCATCTGCAACCTCATTTCGTATGGCGTATATCGTATTGTGTATTGCGTTTGTTGACTTTTTCCTTTTTAGCCTCTTTGCATAATGCATCACAAGGTATAATCTAACGTGCCGACTTATTGGCCGAGACGATATACAGGATGGCGTCGCCCTCGAAAGGCGCCTTGAGGCTGTGGCCTTTACCACCTTTGACATCCGGCGAAGTGGTTGTTTTTCCATTTGCTGGATTTAGCCATTCCACGTTTAGCTTGCCTGAAGCTGCTGATAGATCTACCGTCACCTCTCCACCGTCAGGTAGATAAACAAGGTACTCTACAAGCGGATTTGCGAGGCAGTACTTTGTCGAGGCCAGATCATTGCGCGGAACCATAGCAGTCAGGTTCATCCGGTTTGCAAAAGTTAGTGTGTAGCCCATACTTTTTCGAATCGGCTCCCATCGCGGGTCCAGCGATTTTCCATCTACAAGGTGTTCGGTCCAGGTAGTTTTAGTGTCTTTAGCGTCTTTTTTGACCTGTCGATAGGGGTCCATAAATATGGGATTCATACCGCGACAGAAACTTTTCCAAACCCAGGCCCTGTTGCCGCCGATTCCCCACAAGTGGTCGGTATCGGTTATGATGACTTTGCTTCCGTCGGCCGGCGGAGGATTGTCCCGATAGCCGCCGACATGATTTGGCGAAATCCAATCTGCGGGACTTTTGAACAAGTTTTCATTGCTGCCACGAAACTCTTTTGAGTGATACTGAAAGGTCATACCGACAGGGTGCTGCCTGGGTTTTGTCTTTTCGTACTCGTGAATAAAGTTTATCATATTGTACTGCCATTGCGTCGAATAGTTGCCGCTTTCATTGGTTATCTCGAAGAGCACATTGTTTAAGTCATTGACGGTATCAATGATTTTTTTAACATAAGCTTTTTGCAGAGAAGTTACAGTGGGTTTTTTCAAGGTCTGTGTTTCAAATCCTCTGCCATCGCCATTGAGGTCCCCAGTAATTCCGTTAATGTTATTTTTGACGTTGAAGGGATGCCCGTCCCAGCACCAGGGTGGCAAAGAACCGTGGAGGCCATGTCCTTCGAAAAACATAATTGATACATAGATTCTGCGTTTGCCGGCCGTTATAACTCTTGAGCGCAATCTGTCGAAATACTTCTGATTGAATTGTGTTAAATCAAACTTTGGTTTTCCGTCGAGTGCTTTGCCCGGCCCTGTTCTTCGCCAGGGAAAAGGCCGGGCATAGGTTATTGTCCCGCCTTTGTATGAATATTTTGACAATTCCCATGTCCACAGCCGGATAAAATTGTGATTGTATCGCTGCAGGAAATCCAGATAGCCATTATAGTCGAAAGTCGCGGGAGGGTCCGTTTGCCCCATATCCTTGAAGTTGTTCCAGGTGTGCGAGCCGGTTAGGTAAACAGCGCTGCCACTTGAGTCAGAGAAATAGCGGGGATTTTCGGGATGGACACGGAGAGTGCTGACTATGGGAGGATTCTTCGAGTATCCGGCCAGCGCTACGACTAACATCAAACAAAGGACTTCTATGCGCATTAGCTTCATTTTGCATCTCCCTTTTTTAGCAAATTGTAGTGCCGACCCGATGGCCGCAAAGAGCTTTCATTATGTTGCCCTTTTCGAAAATATTCAAAACAATAATCGGGATATTATTGTCCCGGCATAGACTTATTGCCGAATGATCCATTATTCTAAGTTTCTTTGTCAGCACCTCATCGAAAGATAATTTTTCAAAAAGTTGTGCATTCGGATTTGTCTCGGGATCGTCACTGTAAACACCGCGCAC
>CBDVBU010000115.1:0-9270 GCA_965372295.1 uncultured Phycisphaerae bacterium | reverse complement strand
TTGTCGATTTGGTCGAGCTTGTTTTGAAACTTTGTCCATCTTTCTTCGCCGACAAGGCCGACCGATCTGCCGATCTGCGTGAGTCTGCGATCAGCATTGTCGGCCCGCAGCGCCAATCGATACTCGGCTCGCGACGTGAACATTCGATATGGCTCGTCGATGCCCTTCGTGAGTAAATCGTCGATCATCACGGCGGTATACGCCTGGTCTCTTGTGAGAACGATTGGCTCTTTGCCCCGGAGTTTTCCGGCGGCATTTATACCGGCGATAATACCCTGTGCCGCCGCCTCTTCGTAACCGCTGGTCCCGTTTATCTGCCCGGCCAGAAACAGTCCCGATATCTTCCTGGTCTCAAGACTCGGCTTTAACTGAATCGGCGGACAATAGTCATATTCAATCGCGTAGCCGTAATGGATGATCCGGGCATTTTCCGTGCCGGGCATAAGCCTGAGCATTTGCTCCTGCACGTCCTTCGGCATGGAAGTACTTATGCCGTTACAGTAGATCGTTGATATTTCCTCGTCTTCCGGCTCCAGAAACACCTGGTGACGATCCTTATCCGCGAAACGCACGATCTTCGTCTCAATGCTCGGGCAGTACCTGGGACCCGTGGAGGTAATCTGTCCGGAATAAAGCGGCGCAATGTGCAGATTATCCCTCAAGAGCTTATGTATTTGTTGATTGGTATAGGTAATCCAGCAGGGAATCTGCGGCCTATCGATTCTGTCGGTCATAAACGAAAAAGGTACCGGTTTATCATCTCCGTGCTGGATTTCGAGCTTGTCCAGGTCCACCGTGGCCGCATCGAGTCTTGCCGGCGTACCGGTTTTAAGCCTTTTGAGCTGAAGTCCTATCTGTCGGAGACTATCGGCAAGTTCATTGGCAGCAGGTTCATCGAGCCGTCCGCCGGGGAGTTGCTGCGTTCCTATGTGCATTAAGCCGCGAAGAAATGTCCCCGTGGTCAGGATTACCGTTGGAGCATTAAAAATCCTTCCGTCAGTACACTTCACTGCCCGCACGTTGTTTTTCTCGGTTATAATCTGCGAGACCATCGCCTCGGCAATAGTCAAATTCGGCGTCTGTTCGAGCAGCATACGGATGTAATTTTTGTACTTGTATTTGTCGGCCTGTGCCCTTGGAGCACGAACAGCCGGGCCTTTCGAGCGGTTCAGCAGGCGAAATTGAATCCCCGTCGCATCTGTCGCCAGCCCCATCAGGCCCCCGAGCGCATCGACCTCGCGCGCAATCTGTCCTTTGCCAAGTCCGCCGACCGCCGGATTGCAGCTCATCTTTGCTATCGTGTCGGTGCTAATTGTCACAAGGCAGGTTTTGGCGCCGATTGTAGCAGCAGCATGAGCAGCCTCGACGCCGGCGTGACCTCCACCTATAACAATACAATCAAACTCATTTGTTTTTGTCCTGTTAGACATATTTAGTCTCGCCCCAATTGTATCCATAGTAGCGTTATAAAGCAATGGGCTTGGCCATCCCTAACGGGACTGCTGGGAGGTTAAAACACTACAGGGCAATTGGTGCGGGATAACTTTTTGAACGTTCTAATCAGGTCTTGACAACTGATGTCATTTTTCTAATAATGGTATCATAATGAATATAATATACACGACACATCTAAAATTTCGGTTAAAGGTGAGAAACATACCGTCTTCTTTACCCAATAAAATTTTTAAAGAAGCAAAGGAGCATTACTACGATAATCTAACTCACCATTATGTGGCTGTTCATAAGCTCGAATTCAATAATAAAATAAGAGAGTTTGCCTTAACATATGACAAAAAAGAAGATGTAATAGAAATAATTACGGTTCATCCTTTAAAAACTTATCAGAAAATAACCCGGATAAAGTCGGGAAGGTGGCAAAAAACATGAGCAAGATACCTTTAGTAAACTACGATTATGAATCAGATATCCTTTACATTGTAGCTAAGAAGGCTAAGGAAGAAGAATTTGTGGAGATTGCTCCAGGCATAAATGTAGAGCTTGATGACCGAGGTCAGGTGATAGGGATAGAAATCTTGAATGCCTCAAAATGCTTAAAGCCTATTGTTGAATCTCTATATAAACATATTCAGACGGCTTAGGAAAGAAGTGTGTTTTAGGTTCGGTTAAAATTTATCTAAATGGCCTCTTATACGGAAACCATATAAGCAGTAGTCGGGCAAGTGATATTAGACACTTTAGCTCACTTTAGGCACTCTTAACTTTTCTCCGCCAGCGCGACTGCCGATGCGATAGCAAAATTTGCCGTATGGGTGATGCTGACGCTTACATGTTTGATGCCAAGCTTGCCGGCAATTTTTTTAACCTCTCCGCTAAGAGTCACCTCAGGCTGGCCTGAGGGATTGTTTATTATCTCTATATCCGTCCAGGCGATCTTACCGCGCCAGCCAGTTCCCACCAGTTTAAGAACAGCTTCTTTGGCCGCGAAGCGACCGGCTAATTTCTCCACTTCGTTCTTATTCTTCTGGGCATAGGCCTGCTCAGCGGCGGTGAACACCCTCTTGATGAAACGCTCGCCGTGCCGCTGTATCATCTGCTCTATCCGCGGACAATCGACCAGGTCTATACCGTGTGCAACTATTTCCATCTCTCGATCCAAATCAGTTTTTCGTAGTTATTGTCCGGCTCCGGCTTTCACTACCCGATATTTCGCTGCCGGTATTGCTAACTCGATAAATCTTTTCCAGGCAAAAATCTACGAATGTGTCTGTTCTACTGAGTTTCGCCTGTCGCCTAATTTCGGTATTGAGTTTATCAATAGCCTCGTTGCGACGATCTAAAAGAACTTTCTCTTCTACCAGCTCCTGGACCTCTTCAAACGGCTCATAACCGGCTATTTGCTTTTCTTCCAGCTTCATAATGAAAATGTGCTGCTTCGTTACAATAGGCCCTGCTACCTGACCGGGTCCAATCTTCTCCGCTGCAACTCCAAGGATATCATAAGGCTCAGCTAAAGACGAGGGCTGTACCGACCTCCACAATCCGCCAAAATCTCTCCAGTCCCCGTGCGAATATTGCTTTGCCAATTCGCCAAAGTCCTCACCTGATTTTATTAGCTCAAGCAACTTATTAACCCTTTCTTTGCCGAGCTGCCAGCGGTCGTCGTTCGGGTCCTCCAACTCCAATTTGGCCGGCTGAATATCAATCAACCGGAATCTTATCTTCGAAGCTATAGCGAAATATTTGTCCTTTATCCGGTTGTAGCAATCCATCAGCTCACGATAAGTAACCGGCCTGTTATTAGTCAATTTCGATCTCCTGTACTCCTGAATGAGCATATTTTTTTTTACCTGCTCCTTGAAGCTCTTTTTATCCATAAGCATTAGCTTAAGTTCATCGTCGGCCCTGGCCTGGTCACCGCCAAAGTTGAGAACAAATTTTCTGTACTCATTTTCTGCCGCCTTTTCCAGAGCTTCGTCAATATTTCCTCCCGCCTGCCTTTTGGCATGCTGATAGAGCAGAATATTCGAGATTTTAGCCATAAGAATTTCTTCAAGCTGCCCTTTGGCCCGCTCTTTGAACTGCTCAAGCTCGCTCGCTTGTGCAATAGGCCCGAAATACTCTTTTGGCGAGGCAAACAACCCATTTAGTCGTGTTCGCGTCTCGATGATCTCATCGCTGGTAAGAGTCTCGCCGCCGACCATCAGCACAAATCCACCTGCAGCTTCGACAAGTTCGATCTTCTGCGTAATAGCAAGACGTTCGGCCTCCGCATCGGTCAAACGTGATTTATTACTATCACAGCCTCCTAATAACAGAAGCATAAACACTAATAAACAAATGCACCTATACATGTCTCAATCTCGAACTTAGGGCTTAAAACCGGAAGACTTATCCCGACACATCAGGATTACCTTTCAGGCCGATTTCGCCGGCTACCTCGCGCATGCCCATAATAACATCATTGATAAGCTCACCCAATTCCACACCCAACATCCCGGCACCTTTTTCGATGACCTGGCGATTCACGCCGGCAGCGAAGGATTTATCTTTCCATTTCTTTTTGACCGATTTTGCCTTCATGTCCATCACGCTTTTGCTCGGCCGCACCAGTGCGGTGGTCACGACCAGCCCGGTCAGTTCATCAATAGTGTAAAGGACCTTTTCCAACTCGCTTTGAGGCTCAACTTCGGTGCATATTCCCCAGCCGTGGGATACTACAGCCCTAATGTACTCAGCCGGCCAGTTTTCCGAGGTAAGAATCTCCTCGGTCTTGTGGCAATGCTGCTCGGGAAATTGTTCATAGTCTAAATCGTGGACTAATCCGATCACACCCCATTTTTCCTCGTCCCGGCCTAATTTGCGGGCATAATAGCGCATCACCGACTCTACAGCCAAAGCGTGTTTAATTAATCCTTCATTCTTATTGTATTTTTTCAGCAACGAGAAAGCCTCTTCACGGCTCGGCTTAATCCCTGTCATAGTCTGCTCCTTGATATAAAATAAATGAGTTCTGCAAAATTGAAGTTAGGCATACTTTTGGAAAGAAAAAATCTTTTCTTTCCAAACAAGATGCATAACGTTTTACTGGATAATGTGCTATCATACAGTACCCAATTATTATAGAAAATCGTAAAAGAAGATTTTCTAAAATAATATATGCCTAACTTCAATTTTGCAGAAGCCTTTAAAATAAGGCTTCCTTCATCCTCATAAGAGCAAATGCCAACCTAATCAAGTTAATCTAAAAATAAGTTCACAAAATTGCAATTCTTATTTTCCAAATCCCCGCAGGTATATTCTTTCCTCCATGCGCGTCAAGTCCCGCCTTCACAAGCTCCAATTTATGAAATAAAGATGCTCGACAAGGGCAGCGGGTATCTGCCAGATTAGAAAGACAGCCAAATTTATTGGAAATTCTAATAGAACAGGGAGCGAAGGCGAATAAGGAATTAGAATATGAATGAGGACAATAGAAAATCAGTAAATATATAAGACATTTTTGGATCCATTATTGTGCTGCAAGAGTTGTTAATGGATACTTTTGAGAGACTTAAAGCAGGGCTATCTCTACTACCGTTATTCAACGCTATATTCAGCCAAAAACAACGATTCTGGACGAGGTCACATTATCCTTTTTTAGTGAATAACCGGTGAATATAAACCTCCGAGCCTTTTTAGTAAAAAAAGCTTGGATATAAACACTGTGAATAGTTATAATTCCGAACAGATTTTGATATTGTTATGAAAGTGGAAAACTTGGTTGCGTAGGCAATTAGAAGTCTTACCTCATTTATACATGGTCGCACAGCTTAAGGAGAAGAGAAAATGAAAAAAGCAATTATTTTATGCTGTATGGTCATTTGCGCCGGTTGCGAATCAGATCAAGGGAGTACTCAAAGCGTGTTACAAATGGTACAGACGGAAAAACTGAAAACTCAAATACGCCAACTTAAAGCTACTGTAGAAGCTCAGGAAGCGGAAATCAAACAACTAAAAATAGAAAGCGCGAATCAAGAAGCTTTACACTTAGAGCAAGCTACCAAATTGAAATCCCAAATCAGTCAACTTCAAGCTAATGTTGAAGAACAAAAGGTAGAAACTGAACAACTAAAGACGGAAAATAAGAATCAAGAGGCTTTACATTTGGAGCAAACAACAAAACTTAACGCTCAAATCCGTCAACTCCAAGCCACGATAGAAGAGCAGAAGATAGAGATTGAACAGACTGAAAAAATAGATACAGAGGAAAAGTAAGTCCATATCCAATGACCATTGCCATCGGGACGACGTTGCCTGAAGTTTGTTAACTCATGTCGCATAGCCTGAAACAGCAATGTTCATCTTTGTAAACATAGGTAGCTATGACATTTTCATTTGATCATTTGCCAGTATGCTTACGCTAAACAAACAGATCTTTCAACCTAATAAAGACCTCCAATAATCAGTTTTTCTATAGTTTAGAATCGATAGAAAAAGCTGAGAGCAATGATCGGATATAACTCAAATTCGTCAAAGAAGTCTTCTATGTCGAGTGTATTGTACACAAGGAAATTACAGACCGTAGAATCCCTTTTTAATGATTGCTGGTACGAAAAGACCCTGAGAGCACAATCTCTTTTTGATCGCCGGATCCGGAGCATCAAACTTATGCTGCCATATCTGCTCGCCTGTCATTGTATCTGTCATATAACAATTTAGATATACGTGGCCCGATCCGTATGAATATATCAGAGCCACCACGGCATCGTAGTCACTGAAATCATCCAGCAGCACGGCCGGCGGTGTCGAAGTAGTGTCGATCGAAACATCTGAAAGACACTCCACTTTCTCAAGGAATTTCAGAGGGAAAATCCTGCTCTCAGCCTCTTTTAATATCATCGGCGCGTATGCTGGATTGGCTTCTCCGGTGGGTGCACAGACGATTGCGAGCCGGCTATACTTCTGTTGACGGTCCATACTTATGCTTGAGGCGACCTCTGAGCCGCATCCGGCAATCACGCATATTATGGTAACTGATGCAAAAACGGAACAAACGATTTTCATGGCATAGCTCCTTGTTTGAATAGAACAGTATTACTCGTTTTTAGCTCTATTCAGACAGTTTATATCTCTAATAAGACGGTCGGCAAGTTTTACGAGAATCGAAGAGGCAATATCAGCAGCCGATATTTTACTTGAGTTTTTTAGCCAGGGCCGAGCCGAATTGTTGTGCCAGCTTGCTGGCGGAATACCGCTCCTTGTTATCGTAAGAAGCCGACAATAGGGTTTCCCCATCTCTATCTTTAGCTATCAGGGATACGCTCTCGATAGCCTGACTTGAGGTGGAAGCGGTACCTCTTACTGTCATAAAAGTTGATCCGGTGAAAAGAACCGTTGCCGTATTTGGATCACAGAGTTCAATTTGTCGCCTCATGAGTTCTTTTTCAAGAACATCTCTGATGACTTTTCCTACGTGCGGATCATCGCTTTCTAGTGGTGCAATATACACACACTTGTGCTCAAGCATTTTTAAGCGGTCGGTAGAGACAATATCAGAACCGCAACCAGCAAATGCACTTATCGCCAACAATCCAATAAGACAGTACAGTTTATTCATTTCTCATTCTCCTTACGCATTTTTCCTAGACAATAATATTCTCCGGCACATTCTATACCACCCAAAACATCCTGAGATTGTACTATCTTATTGCAAGGATTGGAATTAATTTTGTAATTTAAACCATATTGTGTACTGAAACTATTTCCCTTCCTCCACTTTACAGGATCCTCTCATGAAAAATATGTAGATGTTCTCTGTGTTTGAAAGAGCATTTTTTTATATTTCTTAATAATTTTTCTAACAGGTCATTTGTAAATATATATGTAAAAAATTGGCATAATACGGATTCTAAGAAATTCTCGCACGAATGTTAAGATAGGCAATTTCACAGTTGCCGATGAACCGTGTAGCGGTGTACGACTGAGAAGCCCCTAGTCAGCCTGTCATATAGAGTGCGTACCGCACGAGAATTAATCGTAATCCGTATAATAGGTTCTAAGTATATCTGCCAATTGTAGTTCAGATATTGTCTGTACCAACTGCTTAAAAATGCTTGAGTACAAGTGTGTGTATATAGCACCGCTTGAAAACGACGACCCGCACGTAGGAAAAGTTATCAGGGATTGTCTTGAAAAAGAACTCATGAGACAGCGGATCCGCATCGAGCCAGGCTATTGAAAGCGTATCTCTTGTAGGCAAAGATACGAACGGGGAAATGTTATTGTCGGCTTCTTACGATAACAAGGAGCGGTATTCCGCCAGCAAGCTGGCACAACAATTCGGCTCGGCCCTGGCCAAAAAGCTCAAGTAAAATATCGGCTGCTGATATTGCTTCTTCGATTTTCGTAATGCTTACCAACCGCCTTATTAGAATCTCCGAGCGGCGCCAAGACCAATAGCCCAGGCATCGCCGGTAAGCTGACACTCTATATAGCAGGAGGTGTTTTCGTCCACATCCAAATGTGCGCCGGCATAGCCGCCAAATTGTGACTCTTCCTCAATATCACCTGAGGCTTCCACACGTATATCCGAACCCATATCAACCGTTTGACCGCTGAGATCAAGGTCTCCATTTACAAAATGCAGGAATGGGCCGCCATAAAGACGAAAATTATCATCGACACGCCAGGTTGGGCCGACGGCGATTTGGACCTCCCATATCTCAATCTCGGCAGTGCCGGAAAATACAGGATCACCCGACAAGCTGATGCTGCTATCGCCAGGCTCCAACCAGGTAACCTGGAATAAACCACCCCAGCAAACTTCGTCGTCCTGCCAGAAAGTTGCCCTTGTTCCAAAACCCCAGGCTAATCCAAAACTTCCATCGAATCCCTTATAATTATCCGGAGTGGCGCCGTCAGGAAAAATTCGATCTATATCGCCTTTGGCATCGGCCAAACCCAGGCGCACGAATGCGTCCCAGTCATCATTAATACCATAGCCGGCCTTGGCCATAACAATATTCGATTTTAGATCATTGATGTTGTGCTTACCTTTTCTGATTGTTACAAATCCGTCTGTGGTATCTATCACATTGCCAATAGCCTCCAAATCCATTGTCTGGTGGCCATACTCAATGCCAATATCCCACCGGTCTTGTCCAAGCATAGCCTTTGGGGGACCCATCGGGGATAAAGCAAGAACTACCGGGTTAGACACACTTACTATCATAAGGGCAACAGCAAACAGTGCTATTTTCTTTTCCATGAGTCACGATCCTTTCAATAAATCCAGTTTAAGACCTTTGAGGCTTTTTATTATATATGACATATCGACCCATATTAACATAAAGCTTTCTTTTTTTTAAAGAATTAACATTTATAAAAATAAGCAGCAGTATTGTTAAAACTCACAATTTTTCTCAATATGGCAAAATCATCTTGATATACATCTATCTAAATCGCCACTTTAACTATGTTTTCTGCCATATAACAGAAGAAAACATGAATCTTTGCCGCATTCGGCAGCATTCTTGCGGCGATATGCCGAATTTTTAGCGAAAAATCGGGTAAGAGAGGCCGAAAAGTCAGCAGGCACCCCCCAAGAGTTTTTAACGAAGCCATAGGATAAACCGGCAAGCAAATCCATAATTGCTCCTGACAATATTTGTGATGGGAAAAAATAAGCCCGATAATCCAACCTCAATGCGCTGCAGCAGAGACTCCAGGCAGGTTCCATGGCATTTGCTCTTGACAGATGTGTGTAAATAGTGTATACTTATACTCGTAGCATCTGGAGGTGTGGTGAAAACTATTTTCCTTTCTCGGAAG
>CBDVBU010000114.1:0-9270 GCA_965372295.1 uncultured Phycisphaerae bacterium | reverse complement strand
GCGTGGTGAAATCTGCCGGTGTCGCTCCTGAAATGCTTGTTCATTCCGGCCCGGCTGTCATCTTTGAGAGCCAGGAAGATGCCTGCGACGGAATCTTAGCCGGCAAGGTCAAAGAAGGCGATGTTGTCGTGATTCGCTGTGAAGGCCCTAAAGGCGGCCCCGGTATGCAGGAGATGTTAAGCCCGACAAGTTATATCGTAGGCGCCGGACTCGGCGAATCTGTTGCTTTGATTACCGATGGTCGGTTCAGTGGTGGCACAAGAGGCGCCTGCATCGGGCACATCAGCCCCGAAGCGGCGGTCGGCGGCCCCATCGGATTATTGAAAGACGGCGACATAATCGAAATCGACATCCCCGGCAACAAAATAAGCGTCAAGCTCTCCGACGATGAACTCGCCGAACGCAAAAAGACGTGGATCGCGCCAAAGCCGCGGATAACCAAAGGCTGCCTGGCAAAATACGCCGCAATGGCAACCAGCGCCGACACCGGTGCAGTTCTGAAATGGTAAGATGTAATTCGGAGTTGCGAGTGAAAAAGGACCTGCATTTTATAGGTTTTCTGGTAAATGTTGATGATTCGATCTTGAAACTTCAGATAGGAGATGGTTTTTCTATTGATAAAAAGCAGCAGCAGGAAATAATGCCATTACTGCAGAAGTTGGATTATCACTATGGTGTAAAATCGGGCTTTGAAATAATTAATTTTAATCAAGATGGACGCCCTTCAGGCAGCTATTGTATTAACAAATACTTACCTGAATTTGTAGAGGGTACTCCACAGGGTGGAGTTATTATTCCTATTGCTAAGCTTAAAGAAATTTACCGAAGTTTGAGCGACAAATTACGATTGTTGAGATTATTCAAAGAAGGGAATATTTTTTTGCGATTTTCGCTTTTTTATCACTTAAAGGAATCTGTTCCTTCAATTGTTCAAGTTGGCAGGGAATATCCACTGACAGATCGAACTTTATTTCATCTTAGTGATGATGAAGAAGCTCAAGCTGAGGCCTTTATTAATGACACTAAAATTCCGTTCCAACACTCCTTCCTTCAATTAGCATTCGATAGTTTTGAACTGTCTTATGAGACGTATAATCGAGGCTTAGCCTTCCTCTCCCTGATGATAAGCATGGAAGCTTTCTTTTGTGCCAGTCAAAATGAAATAACATATCAGGTTTCAAGAAATGCAGCAGTTCTTCTCGGAAAGAGCAAAGATGAATCGAAGGAAATTTTTGACGATATAAAAAAGCTTTATAGCAAACGGTCGAAGTTAATTCATGGTAAGCAAGATAAAAATCCAATCATTCCTAAAGATATTCTTAGGTTACGTCATTACGTGCGTGAGTCCATAAAGTCGATATACAAACTTGATTTGTGCCAAAAGGATCTTTTAAGAATTTTGACGAAGTCCGGTTTTGGGCAAAGTCCTTTGTCAAAATGATTTGTTGTACATCGAATGGAAAAGCAAACTGTCGGGATAAAGTGCCGAGCATTGTCATTCCGGCCTCGAGCCGGAATCCATCGTGTCTGAAGTGGATTCCTGCTTTCGCAGGAATGACAATTAGAGTTAGTGGGTGTTAATCCGTGAAATCAATGATTAAGAATAAAACTAAATGGTACGTTGCCGGTTTGCATTTTGAGTGCCAGGGGTGTGGTGGGTGCTGCTCGGGGCCGGGGGAAGGATATATTTGGATTACGAGGCCGGAGATTGAAATCATTGCCGATTTTCTGAAAATGACTGTGGGACAGTTCCGGCAGAAATACCTCAAGCGGGTGGGGCTTCGAACGACGATTATCGAACATCAAACGACAAAAGACTGCATATTCCTGCAAGACATCGCCGGCGGTAAACAGTGTATGATTTATTCTGTTAGGCCAAGCCAGTGCCGGAGCTGGCCCTTTTGGCCTAACAACCTGGCCGGCCCGGGCGCCTGGAACAAGGCGGCACAAAAATGTCCCGGCATCAATCGGGGCAGGCTGTACAGCTTCGAGGAAATAGAAGAAATCAAGAGGATTAAAAAATGGTGGCAGGATCCGAAGCAAACAGGCGACTGCTCGAAAGAGTAGCCGAAGTGTATAAGTGGCTGGAGCTGCAAGTGTGCTCTGGCGGTGACATAGCCGGGGCGTGCAGGTCTTGCGGCGATTGTTGTGATTTCGAAGGCTTTGACCACCGTTTATTTATTACCCCGCCGGAGTTGATGTATCTGGCTGCGAATCTGGATTCCGGGACTGTCAAGCCGATGCTGTCAGGCCGGTGTCCTTACAACGTTGACGGCAAGTGTACTATTTACGAATATCGTTTTTCGGCGTGCAGAATCTTTTGCTGCAACGGCGATGCGGATTTCCAAAGCGGATTGAGTGAGGCTATTTTGGAGAAGCTTAAATCAATCTGTTTAGAATTTCAAATACCCTATCGCTATGCCGACTTGGCAGCCGGATTGAATAGTCTTGCAGGCGTCTAATATTTATCAATCGGCAGGGGGATCTTGTCCTGCGGATCGCGTAGATTGATGTATCTTGCGCCGCCCGACAGTGTGCCGTAATCTTCGTAATAGCCATAGAGCTTGGCTAATTTTTCCTGATCTGTAGATTCCAGATGTCGTTGATATTTGCCCACTTCGGCACCCCAGGTAATTTCGGCATTGTCTTTCGAGTAAAGAATAATATGTGCGTGGCGACTGTTTTGACGGCCGTTGAAATTGCTTACGTCGATGCGGTCGATCTCATAGAGCAGCGGCTTGTCGGATGTGAGGAATTTGTCCCTGTGGTCGAGCCGGTCTAATATAATCACAGCAGCGGCGAGGTCGTCTCGTTGCCAGACTTCGCCCAGAGGTGGCATTTTAGTAATCGGTGGCAGTCCCTTTATCTCGACGATCGGCAGTTCCGGCAGCGGCACAAAATCCAGCACAATCCGCTCGGCATCAACATAGAATTTGAGCCGCCCGAACTTGACTAGGCCTATGGGTTTTCGCCACCGGCCCTCGATGCGGATGCGGTCATGAGTGGGCCGCACTTTTACATCGTCCAGCCAGGCTGTGAGCTGGTCGAGATTACGCCACACGGATAGGGCAATATCTTCATCAAGCCCATTGCCGGCCTTTTCTATCGCCGCTGCTTGGATCTTGTCCTTGAGTTGGTCACTGACCCAGAGGGGAACACCGGCAAGCTCCAGATCGATCGATCCTCTCCCGTCGAGAACAGTCTCTTTCACATATTTCTCCAGGAATATGAGTCCGATGACGATCCCGCTCAAGACGCAGACGACTGCCAATACTTTCAGAATAATTATCAGGCTCGGCCCAAACCAGCTTGCTCGTTGTTTGTTCCTTTTTTTAAAGCCGCCGAACATGAATGATATTCTTTTTGTCTTGCTCTTTTTTCGTTTTCTGCTTGCTGCCATAGTCTTGCGTTTTGCTTTATATTTTATGCCCGGCGAGCGATGAATATGCCGCCTCGACAATATTGTTGCACAGATCGCTCATCGAGAGTCCCGCCTTTGCTGCGGCTTTGGGCAAAAGTGAATGACTTGTAAAGCCCGGGATCGTATTGACCTCCAGGGCGTAAACGATTCGGTCATTTCCCAGGAGGAAATCGACTCTTGCAAAGTGCCGACAGCCCAGTGCATCGAAGCAATCAAGCGCCGCCTGGCTAATGTTTGCCGCTATGGCCGGGTCCGTCACTGTATCGAAGAGGTACTCCGTTTGCTCGTCGACGTATTTTGCGTGGTAGTCGTAGAAGCCGCTTTTTACCCGGACCTCTATAATAGGCAGGGCTTGGTCGTGCAGGATGCCAACCGTTACTTCCATGCCCGGCACGAATTCTTCGATCATACAATCGCCAAACTCGCTGAATGTTTCCTTTGCGGCCTCGACAGCTTCGTGCGGCGTCGAGACAATACTCACACCAACGCTGCTTCCTTGTCTTATAGGTTTTACTACGTAACTGTTTGTCAAATACCGTAATTGTTCTTCAAGCCGGTCAATATCAGTCTCGGGGCCGAACTCGATAGCCGCAGGCGTGGCTACACCGATTTCTTCGAAGAGCTTTTTGCTCGCCATTTTATCGAATGCCAGGCTGCTTGCGGTTGGCCCGCTTCCGGAATAAAGAAGCGATCGATTCTCGAGTATTTGCTGGAGCCGGCCGTCTTCGCCGAATTTGCCGTGCAGTGCCGGAAAGAACACGTCGATGCTTTTGTCATTCAATATATCAAGATTGTCCGGCCGGATATCGGCTGTTACTACCTCGAAGCCGGCTTCTTTTAATGCCTCGGCAACGCATCTTCCGCTTTGAATGCTGATGTCCCGCTCGGCACCAATGCCGCCGGCGAGAACAGCCACTTTTAGTTTGCTACGTACTATTTCCAATTTATAATTGCTTCGGCTTACTAATCCCAGATTTCAATTTCGAGTTCCAGCTCGACGTTGAACTGTTCTTTGACTCTCTGTTTTATGGCCTCTATCAGCCTGGTAACATCGCGACTGCTGCATCCGGCTTCGGCGATTATAAAATTGGCGTGTTTCTCGCTGACGGCAGCTCCGCCGATCTGAAGTCCTTTTAGGCCGGCCCTGTCGATTAAAGCGCCGGCTGAAGCACCTGCCGGATTCTTAAATATGCAGCCTGAATTTTTCGTGTTCAGCGGCTGATTATTTTTTTTATAAATCCAGATTTCTTTGACTGTTCGCATAATTTGCTCCGGATCGGCGGAGTTGAGTTTCAGCCGGGCACTAAGGACAAATTTTGCAGTAATGTTGGTTTTGCGGTAGTCAAATGCCAGTTCCGGTTTGTTCTTTTCAAAGACTTTACCGGCACTATCCATCAGTGTAACAGATTCCACTGCTGCGCCTAAGTCTCCGAAATTACCACCCGCATTCATCTTCACGGCCCCGCCCACCGAGCCTGGTATCCCCGTTAGAGCTTCGATGCCTGAGAGCCCTTTTTTTACACACGTTAGAACCAACTTGCTCAATTCCGCTCCAGCTCCGGCGGTCACCTCCTGGTTATCATACTTAATTTGTGCAAATTGATCGGCTTCGAGCTTGATTACGGCTGCCCGCAAACCGTTGTCACCGATAAGAAGATTTGAGCCGAAGCCCATTACGTAGATTCGGATCTCATTCTCGTTGCACCGTTTGACAACTTCCTTGAGCTGCTCAGTAGTTTGGGGACTGATAAAATAATCAGCCGGTCCGCCGAGTCCGTACCATGTCCGTTTGGCCAACGGATAATCTTTTTCAACAATTTCTTCTAATCCACTGAAGATACTCATCTGCCACCTTCCAAATATCACCTGCGCCCATAGTAACTACCAGCTCGCCGGGACTGACGTTGCGCTTTAGATAATCGCAAATCGCATCGAAGTCCTCGATAAACAGCGCGTTTGATCCATTCTCTTGTATTTTCTCTACCAGTATCTGCGCGTTAACTTCTTTTTTTGTCGCCTGCGAATCCCGGACAAAATAAATTTCCGGCACAATTGTCATATCGGCAAGCTTAAAGCTTTCCGCAAAATCATCAAGCAAAAATCTCGTTCTGCTGTACTGATGCGGCTGAAAAACACACCATATATGCTTCAACTGATATCTCTGGCGTATTGCCGAGAGTGATGCCCTGATTTCCGTCGGATGGTGGGCGTAGTCGTCGAGAACGGTGATGCCGTTGAATTGCCCCTTGAGCATTAGCCGGCGGTCAATGCCGGTAAAGCCCGGCAGCAATTTAAGTGCACGTTCAGGCTCCAGCCCGATTTTGATCGCTATAGCTATGACCGCCAGTCCATTCAGGATATTGTGCTTGCCGGGCAGCGAGATTCTCGTACCCCCCAGCAGCTTGTTGTTGTAATAAACATCGAATGCATAAAGCCCATCGTTCAGCGCGATATTCTCGGCGTAGAAATTGCAATTCTTCTCAAGCCCGAAGGTCTCGCATTGCATATCCCCCCCCAGTTGCTTGACGATCTTTGCTACATTCGCATCCTGGCCGTTGGCAATGACTGTGCCGCCGGGTTTCGTGCCGAGCGCGAATTCGCCAAACGCCTCGACTATCTCATCTTCATCCTTATAGTAATCCAGGTGGTCCTGCTCGATATTGAGTATGCAGGCGATTTTAGGCTTGAGGTTCAGGAAGCTCCTGTCGTATTCACAGGCCTCGGCCACAAAGTGCTTGCTGTCTGCAACACCGGAAGATATGCCTAATTGGCCGATTCTGGCTCCTATGATAAAGTTCGGATCCATGCCGGCTTGTTTTAGCAGGTGGATGAGCCATCCGCTTGTCGTGCTCTTGCCGTGAGTGCCGCTTATGGCGATACCTTCGTATCGGTTCATCAGCTCCCCCAGCATGTCGGCGTACTTATAGACCTTGCAGCCTCTGGCTATTGCCTGTTGCAATTCGGGATTATCTTCTCTTATCGCCGCCGAGATAACAACGGCGTCGGTTTCCGGGCTGATGTTCTCGGCGCTATGGCCGATTCTAATATCAGCTCCCTGACTGCGAAGGCTATCGACAACCTCGCTCGGCATCTGGTCCGATCCGGCTACAAACGCCTTGTTTTTCATCAGAAGCAGCGCCAGCCCGCTCATACCGACACCGCCGGCGCCGATGAAGTGAAATCTTGCGCCCGCCAGATCCAACATCCTGTCGGAATCTACCGCAATGTCCTTGTCGTGGCCGCTCAGGGCCGTCTGCGACTCAGATTGGATAATGCTATAACTTTTAATATCCGGCTGTTTCACAGTTCACCTCGCCCGTAACAATCCAAAAATGTTTACCCCCGTCTTTGACGCGAGGTTTCACCGTTTTCATGGCACCATTGGTCAGAATCCCAAGCTCAGGTACTCTTGCCCCTTCTCTTTCTATCGTCTTGTTTGACGATATCTCAACACTCTTTGACAGGTATTTAATGCTGCGTTTGATTGTTGAAGAAAAATGTCGGACAGTCAAGCTCAAAAATTAATCATCACCTGTGAAACGCCGAATAAGATAGAGACACGATGAATATGCTATTGACCTGCTTTGGTTTTAATGGTACTTTATCGCCTGCAAAATTAAGGAAGTTGAAATATGGAATTATCCTGGCCAATGAAGTTGAGAATCGCAGCGGCAGCAACTATCGGCGTGCTGTTAATAGGTGTTTTAGCCTGGCCGTTCGCAGAACCATTCAGCGCGGTCGAAGCTATGGGTTCCAGAGGCGCAGTGGTATTGGTGGTTTTAGCATTTGTTGCCGGCTTTATTGGCTATTTTGTTTCCTGGCCGTTCGGACGGGAAATCGGCATCCTGGCGGTCCCGTCCGGCCTGGCTATTTGGGCCGTCCGTTCCGGCAGCATGGCCGGTCTGATACAGCTTAATCCAACTGCCGTCCAACGTCAGGCACTTGTTGCGTCGCTTAGATTGGAACCGTTTTTCTGGTTGATTATTGTTGCTGTCGGTTTTATCGGTGTGCTGTTAGCCCAGAAATTAACTCCGACCAGAAACCTTGTGGCGCAGGAGAAATCTAAATCGGGACCGGGGAAATACTTGAATGCAATTCTTGCTCTGGTTTGCTCGGGTTTCATAGCGCAATTTTGTATCAGGATAGTCGCTCAGGATGTTAGAGTGTTAGACAACACCCTTGGTTCAGTCATCGCCCAACCGGCTGTCGGTCAGGTTGTTTTTGCCGTGTTAGTCTCGTTTGGGTGTGCTGCGTTCGTCGCAAAGAAATTTTTTAATGTCAGCTATATCTGGCCCTCAATCGCTAGTGCTTTCGTAACTGCTTTTATGGCCACTATTTACGCCAGAGAAGTGCCGTATCTGGTTCAAAACTGGCCCGCAGCTTTTTTCTCTAATTCGGTTATTTCCGTACTTCCGGTGCAGATGGTGGCTTTCGGCACATTGGGTTCGATTGCCGGCTACTGGATGGCTATTCGCTATGAATACTGGCGAAAACACGAGATAAAGTAGCAAAACGGTCCGAATCCGGCAAAATTGACATATCTTTTTTCATGTCTTTTGTTTTACATAAGTGCTTGTACTCAAAGCACATATACTTCTAAAGCGTCAAATTCAGACTTAAATAACCAAAAAAAGATAAAAGTGGTTGTTTTTGGTCTCGAAATTAGCCGAAATATACTTGTGTCAAAGTTTGTTGATAGATGCGATTTTAAGCTAAGTATTTATTAAACAAGAGTATATAAATATAATTCAGGAGCAAAAGGACGAACAGTTGACTGGAATTTTCGTAAAATATGATATGATAAGACCGGTCGACAAAAGGAGTTAGCAATGTTGGTTCTAAGCAGACAAAGAGATGAGTCAATTATGATCGGCGACGATGTCGAGATTATAATTGTTGATGTTCGTGGAGATAAGGTTCGTCTTGGTATAACAGCTCCAAAGAGTATACCGGTTCATCGAAGAGAAATATACGACGCTATCCAACGGGAAAAAGCCGAAAAAAAGGAGCCTCAGAAGCAGCAGGGGCAAGAGCCCCAGGCCAAGAAGGAGGAAAAATCCGGAGAACAGCAGAAGCAAGAGCCCCAGGCCAAGAAAGAGGAAAAATCCGGGCAGCAGCAGGAACAAGAGACTCATAATCAGCCCTCAGAGAAATAGTAAAACACAGCAATAAATCAAACGAAAACAGTCCTCAAGATTTTTTCACGAATATCTTCCCCTTCATAATTTGTTTTCGTTCCGTTCGTTTAAAGTGCATCTCGATCATTGATTCGGCAGTGCCGATAATAATGCTGGAATTCAAGAGTTTTATTCCGGATTTCGAATGTCGCATTGCGTCGTGCTTAATTCGTGAGTAAAATGGGATGATTGTATAGATGGTTGAGATTCGGATTCACTTGGAATGCTTGAATTCATTACAGACAGGGATATATACGAGAAGGTGATTTGCGGCCGAATTGGCAAGGCCCGCAAGTTTCTCTGGATAGCAACGTCTGACTTAAAAGACCTTCACGTGGATAAGGGCGGCGGGATGGTGCCATTTCTTGAGATCCTTTCCGATTTGATCAAAAGACAAGTGGAGATCAGGCTACTGCACGCCAAAGAGCCGGGGCCGGCTTTTAGAAGGGATTTCGATAAATACCCGAATTTAATAGCCGGCATGGAACGAATCTTGTGCCCGAGAGTTCATCTCAAAGCCGTGGTTATTGATGGCGGTTTTGCCTACACAGGCAGCGCCAATCTCACCGGTGCCGGCATGGGCGCAAAGAGCGTTCACAAAAGAAATTTCGAGTCCGGCATCATTACCGACGACGAAGAAATAGTCGGAAAAGTCATGGAGCAATTCGACAA
>CBDVBU010000113.1:0-9282 GCA_965372295.1 uncultured Phycisphaerae bacterium | reverse complement strand
ACCTGCGCCAACAGCGGCGAGACCTTGAGCGATTTGGCAAGCTGCTCGCAGCGATCGTCCGGGGGCTTGATAATCCATTGTCTTTTTTTCATCCGTGCAGAAAGAAGCATTGAAAATCCGTCCTCTTATCCTTTTCGCCATGCGAGCTTTGTCACACTGCCGTCTCGATCGAGATTGCCGCCGACGGCGTGCAGCACAAAATCACCGCCCCGGCTTCCCAGGCTGGCCTCCACCCAGCCGACAGGCTCACTATCACTGAAATTGTATCCCACCGCCGGAAGATTGATCAGGTGAATCCCTTCGAATTCGGAGATTCCGTATACGTGAGAATGACCGTAAACAATCGCCTTGACCTTCCGAATGGGCGCGATCATGCTAAACAGTCGCGGCACGTCCAGCAGGTCACCGTCACCATCCGACAAAGTATGATGAAAACAGAGAATTGTGGGCGTCTCGTCACACTCTTTCAGATAATTTTTCAGCCACTGCCTCTGCGCTTTGCCTAATAATCCCGGCACTTTATTAACGTAGAGAAGCGAATCCAGCATAATCACGCGTGTTGATGCCTTTTTGATGATGGTTACATGCTTGCCTTTGAGGTCCGGCTTGTCTCCGGGAGTCTCGTCAAAAACCTTCAGGAAGTTTTCCCGGTTGTCATGATTGCCGAGTGCCATAAAGACCGGTGTTTTTTCGGCAACCGGACTCAAGAGCTTTTTGAGATTTGCATAGTCTCCCAACTGGCCTGTCAACCGGGCCAAATCGCCGGCGATGAGCACTCCATCCGGCGAGGCGGAGATGATATCCGGCACGACTTTCTCCAGGTTCTGGTATGGATAAAATCCCCTGTAATTGTTCTCAACGTCCTCCGGGATATGAGTATCGGCCAAAAGCGCCAATCGGGTTTCCTTTTCGTCGGTCTTCATTAAGCCGTGGCTGCAACCCGTATTGATGGTAACCAGGGTTCCGAAAGCAGCTAAACCGGTTTGAATGAAGCTCCTTCTATTCATGGATCTGGAGAAAATCTCTGTCATCGTATTTTCCTTACCAAAGTTCCTGATTCGTTGTCTCAGTACGTACCTTTATATATCAGAAAAGGACCGTTAATTGCAAGAATTGTTTTTAGTCGACCAGCTCACGTTCGATATCTTCCAGCGATTTGCCCTTGGTTTCAGGGAGTTTCATCAGGATTACAACGAAGCCGATAACACAAATGACGCCGTAGAGCCAGAACGCGCCGTGGGCTCCGAGTCCCGCTTTCAGATATGGAAACGTCAGAGTCAGGACCGTACAGCCGATCCACAAACTGGATACAACCACGGACATCGCGGCGCCGCGTATTCGATTCGGGAATATCTCCGAGATAACCACCCAGGTAATCGGCGCCAAGGACATCGCGTAACAGGCGATGGCCGAAATTACCAGTATCAGCATATGTATTCCCGTGCTTTGGAAATAGTAACCGGCGCCAAGTATTGCATAGATGCCCGCCAGGCCGCCGGCGCCTATCAGCATAAGGATTCGCCGGCCGAACCGGTCGACCGTATATATCGCCACGAACGTGAATAGCAGGTTCACAATGCCTGTGATGACAATATTGAACATAATGCCGCTGACGCCGTATCCTGCCGCCGCGAAGACCTCCTGGGCGTAATTGAAAATCACATTAATCCCGCACCATTGCTGGAGTACCGCTAAGAAAACGCCGAGTATGACAATCCTGCGCAGCTTCGGCTCAAACAGGTCCCGGAAGTTGACGCGGGCAATTTCTTCGCCGGCAAGGGTTTTCTTAATGTCCTCGATAGCAGGGGCGGCGTATTTGGCGCCGCCGAGCCGGCTTAAGATTCCTGCCGCTTGTTCGTCCCGGCCGTACTTGAGAAGCCAGCGCGGGCTTTCCGGCACAAAAAACATCAGCAGAAAGAACATGGATGCCGGGATGGTTTCGGCCCCGAACATCCAGCGCCAGCCGTATTGGCCGTTCCATGAGTTCAGGATATATTCTGTACCGGCTCCTTCCGGCACCGGCTGAGCAATCAGCCAGTTAACAATCTGGGCGGCGAGAATTCCAATCACAATTGTGAGCTGGTTTATGGAGACAAATCTTCCCCGCATTTTTGCGGGAGAAATCTCCGCTATATACATCGGCGAGAGATTCGAGGCCAGTCCGATTCCTATGCCCCCGATAATGCGGAAAACATTGAAGAAAACAAAATTTCTCGCGAAAGCGGTGCCGACGGCAGAGAAGGTAAAGAGCAAACCCGACAGAATCAGCAGTCGCTTGCGGCCGGATTTGTCGCTGATGATTCCCGACAAAACGGCGCCCACAAGACATCCGAACAAGGCGCTGCTTTGCGCTAAGCCGCGCAGGAAAGGTGTTGCGTCGGTGATTCCGAAATAAGGCTCGTAAAACGGCTTGGCCCCTCCGATCACTACCCAGTCATAGCCGAACAGCAATCCTCCCATCGCCGCGACCAGACAAACCAGCCAGATGAAGGCCATGTTGTAGTTAGCCTGATTGTTCGCTGAATTTACATCTTGATTTTTCATAATTCTTATATCTACTTAAGGTCCCCGGCAGAATGAAAATTCAATCTTACGTTGTCATGCTGAGCGAAGCGAAGCATCTGGGATATAAACGTTTGAAAGAGATTCTTCACTGCGCTACGCTCCGTTCAGAATGACATTCATTTGGTTTTGTTATGGGCTTTTAATAATAAGATCTATCTCCGCGGCTGAGGCGAATATCTGCCCGTTAAATCCAGAGATTGCTACGAAGCGGAAAAATCGGCCTTCTCTGCTTTTGTCAAAAAGAACTTTCTTTTTATTCCGGTTTCTCTCGAAATTCCCCGTTGCCGCCGGCTCGCCCCAGTTTTGTCCATCGGCGCTGACATACACTTGGTATTTGTCGATCCAGCCGTTCGACATATCCTGCCGGGGAAGATACGTGAATCCCTTGATTTCGAGGCTCTCCGGCAGCTCGATCCGAAACTCATGGGGATATGCCGGGGCATTTTCGCCCCAGGGGGTGTGCCAGATAGAATTAGGATTGCCGTCAATGACATTGCGCGCTTCGTGGCCCGGCGCCTCGCTGTCGGCCATTATTAGGCGGGCGTTGCTCAACAAAGACGGCTTTCTGAACAGGCCTTGCAAAAGTTTGGCGTCAATGCTGCGCCTGGGAGCAAAGGCGTCACTGTCCATGTACTTCAGGAGGCTCTGAAGCATTTGCCCGGCGACCGGGCGCTCGTTAAGATTGCTTCTGAGATCGATACTTGATATGAGCAGTTTGCCCTTGCCGATTCTTGCTTCGAAAATCAAGCCGAGTTTGCGATTGGTGTTCCAGTCGTCAATTACCTGCACGATTGGGCGCAGATCGGCCGGGAATTCATCGAGAATCATAAATTTGGATTTGGTGACAAGGTCCCACCACTGCCAGTTGCTGTGAAACTCGGTGGGAAATTGCGCCAGGGCCGGATGTTTCGGGTCGCATAGAATTCCCAAAGTATGCGGCGGCTGCCGGCCCGTCCATTGTGTATTCCAGAAGATTGTCGTGAAAGCCGATGGCACGTCACTGTCGATGGAGTTCAGTGGCGGCATAAGAAGCACTTTCCCGCCGTCTTTAAGAGCCGTTCGGACCTGCTCGTCGAAGCGCTCGGCGATGAGCACTCCACTTGGAGGCTGGGTATCGAGCTTGGTCGGATATACCCAGATATCCCAACTGTTTGTGTATGGTGTTCCTTCGATTGATACCGTCACCACAAGTTTTGCCGGTGCGGCAACATTCCCAAGTGCCGCTTCAATCCTGCCTAATTCAGTGCCGTTGTCCAGCGGGATTGTTATATTAGACAACCGCCCGGATGTAACTTTGCGCCCGTCGGCATAGTTGACAGACCAAACGGGGACGGCATCCCGGATTAGGGCCGGCCCGAAATGAGCTATTTCAACGTCGGCGCCGAATGTTTCATCCGTGGTCCAGGTGCGTTTTTTCATCCGCACGAGGGGGACGGTCTCGCAGCAGTAAAGGTAATGCTCGTGCGGCTCGATGTAACCTTTCGAGTCCCAGAAAGGGTCCAGTATCCCGACGAGGGCCGTTCCCTGGCCGGGGAAGTCATGGATATCGAGCAGTTGGAAGCCGCCGAAGCCGGGTGTCCGCAGGGCCGATTCGATTTCTTCCTTGTACAGCAGGGCCTGCAATTTTCCGGAGGCAAGGAGAAAATCTTCGGCCTGGTCGAGCATGTTATGGGCGGCGAGCGAATCGCGGAAAATCTCAAAGTTCAAGGCGCGAAGCACACCTTTATACTTGGAGATTTCCTTCAGGTTCGGATAGACACACCACTGGCCGATTTCATGGCTCACGATAGGGACGTCATACTCCTGGACTAAGCTGCTGTAGTCCGTCGCCGTCTCGGCTTCCCTGGCGTTAAAGCGGCTCCTCAGACCGGAGCCCCACTGATGGCCCCGGGGCCCGGGTGTGCTGTGGAACTGGTTCTCCGGGATGATGGGCCAGCCGGCGGCGCTTGTGTAAAGCCTGCGAGGGTCTTTGGCTTTCCAGTAATTCACCAGATCTCCGAGAAATCTTTTTTGATTTCGTCCGCCCGGCTCGTTGCCGTAGGCGAGCATGCAGAACGATGGATGATTGCCGTATGCTTTTAGAATCCGGTCGCCCTCGGCGTAAATGAATTTGTCGATGGGCTCGCCGTTGCCTATCGTCGCCCATGCCGGGCATTCGACGTGGAACATAACTCCTATGCGGTCGGCGGCCTCGAACGCGGCTTCCGGGGGACACCAGGAATGGAAGCGTATATGGTTAAGGCCGTGAGCTTTGGCAGTTCGCAGGATCCGCAGCCACTCTTCGACATCCGTCGGCGGATATCCGGTCAACGGGAAGATGCTGCACTCCAGCGTCCCGCGCAGGAAAGTAGGGCGGTTGTTAATGGTAAATTGTGTTCCTTTTGTGCCGAGTTCGCGCATGCCGAACGTGAAGGTCTTTTCGTTGCTAAACGTCTTGTCGTCCGCGGCGGCCGTAAGTGAGACTTTCAGCTTGTACATCGCCGGGGAGAACTCGTCCCACAGCAGCACGTTACCGCCCATTGCGTAATCGACTTCCACGACGGTTTCGGATTTTGACACTGTGAATTCGACACTCTTTTGTGCCGGAGTACGACTTTGCCCGGTGTTCCAGCTTTTTGCCGCTATTGTGAGCGTTCCGCTGACCTGCCGATTCGCTGCGTTGCCGATAGTCACGCGCAACTTGGCCGATTTGTTCCGGATGTCCGGATATACCTGAACGTCGCTGACCCATATCCTGTTAGTTGACTGCAATTCTATGCGTCCGATTATGCCGTTCCAGTTTGACTGCGTGTGGTCGCTGACCGAGTGGGCGTTGACTCCGACGTCATACTTGACCGAGTTGTCCACGCGGACGGTCAGCGTATGCCTGCCGGGCGTCATCAGATCGCTCAGGTCGTGGAGTTGCGGCGTGCACAGGCTGTCCTGCATACCGGCGGCAATCCCGTCCAACCAGACCTTCGTTTCCCAGTGACATCGCTCCAGCAGCAGCACGATTCGTTTGCCCCTCCAGCCCTCGGGGACATCGACCTGCTTCTGATACCAAGCGGGCCCGACGTAATGTTTCACCGGAGTCAGCCAGAATGGAATCTTAATGGAACCGTTCTGCCTGTACTTCTCGTATTTATCCTCGGTGAACCATGACTTATCGACAATCTGGCCGGTCCATTTCGTATCGATGGAGGGATCGTCGCCGTAGCCGTTCTCAGCCGTTGAGCCGGGAAGTTTGATGCTATCAGCCAGTTTGCCGGCGTACCATTTATCCTGCTGCCCGGTGTCCTTCGGATCGAGTTTGAATGACCATTGGCCCGCAAGAGAAATTGCGCTAAGCGATGCTTTCGTGGCGACTTTTGAATCCGTTGCATTTCTGCAGCCGGGACACATTGCTATCGCTGTGGCCGCCGCTATTGTGACTATTGATCTGATAACCTGGTACTTCAATTTCCGTTACCTCCGTGAGTAGGGGCTTCTTTGCGAAGAGCGAAATGGTGTGCGGTGCACACCCTACGGTACATCCACGGTCATGCGTGCGACCGAATTGATATCGCCCATAGCTGGCGTATATGGCCGCAGCCGAAACCTGTAGCGTAAGGGCGGTTCGAGAACCGCCCCTACCGGCAGTGTATATTCCGGATGCGTTCGTGCGCCCCAGCTATTGTCGCCGCCAACGCCCATCTGCTTGTAATCGAGGTTGACGGTTATTGTTTTTCGTCGCGGCAGCTCGTTTGTGTGCTCGGCCTTTTCCAGATCGTCCATCGTGAACGGCCAGGCGCTCACACTCAGCAGCGGCATACCGACAGCCAACAAACCGGCACCTTCTTTGTTGGTCAAAGCCAGCCAGCGGACATCCGTTTTGTTGCCCGTCTCCTGGGGACGAACGTACGGGTGGAAATTCTCTTCGACCGGTCCGGAATAAAAACCGACGGCCGAACCGGTTTTGCGGTCCCAATAGCTCTCGTTCGGACCACGGCCAAACCAGCTCATCGTGCTGAACTCGCCGGGTATTGCCATCTGCATTCCGAAACGCGGCAGATTGCGTGAAAGCTCGGAGCCCGGTTCGATACTGCCGGCGACGATTATATCGCCGCTGCCGAAGACGGTATAAGTGGAAGTATATTTCCAGCCTGTGTCGCGGGCATCCTGCCCGCGATTCGAGGGCGAGACGCCCTCGACACGCGCGGCTTCAGCAATAATGCGTATAACCTGCGGCGAGATTTGTTCCGAGGTTACTTTGCCGACCGTTCGGTCCCGGCCGGCCCGGCGCCAGATACCCAGGCGCTGAGGCATTTTGTTGCCGTTGTCATTGTCTATCGGCGGCCGCCAGAAATTGGGAATCAGCGGCTCGGCGATTAATTCTTTGCCGCCGAACTTAAGCGACTCGATTGCCCCGCTTGATTTGCCGATGAGAAGTTCGAAATCCTTACCCGTAATCTTCAGGGCTTTGTCCGATTCTTGCAGATTTAACGGTGGCATAGCAGCGGTATCAGCCGAAGGTGCCTGTGGAGTATCGAACGGAATCTCGAACTGCTCCCACGCTACCTCGTGCCCTCGCGCGGCCCAGGGGGCATCATCGGCCAGAGCAAAGCTGATCTTCAGTAAGTATTCGGCGCCGGGTTGCAGGTTCGGCTTTTCGAACGGGATATTTATTTGTTTATCCTTGCCGGGAGCCAGAGATAGTTTTGGCAGCTTACCTTTCTGGATTATTTTTCCGTCTTCTGTCAATTCCCATAAGATGTCGACGAAATCGAGATCGGTAAAATCGTATTCATTGCGAATGCGAACACTACCGGCCGGAAGCTCGACAGGAGCAACGCTGATATGCTGGTAAACCTTTTTGACCTCATAGAGGGAAGGATTGGGTCTGCGGTCAGGCTGGACCAGGCCGTTGCAGCAGAAGTTGCCGTCGTTGGGATTGTCGCCGTAGTCGCCGCCGTAGGCCCAGAACTCCTTGCCGTCCTCGTCGGTTTTACGCAGGCCCTGGTCAACCCAGTCCCAGATCGAGCCGCCCTGGAGCGCGGGGTATTGCTCGATTGCGTCCCAATAGTCCTGGAGATTGCCGACGCTGTTGCCCATTGCGTGGGCATATTCGCACATTATCAGGGGGCGCGTTGGTTCGGATTCGGCGTATCTAATGAGACCTTTGATTCCCATGTACATGGGACAGTAGATGTCGGTGTTGGGGCCTTTGAGCGCACGTTCGTAGTGGACGGGTCGGGATGGATCGCGCTGCTTGATCCAGTCATAAGCGGCCTTGAAGTTCATGCCGTCGCCTGCTTCGTTGCCCATTGACCAGATGATGATGCAAGGATGGTTCTTGTCTCGCTCGACCATGCGTTGCACGCGGTCGACATGGGCGTCGCGCCATTTCGGGTCTTTGGCCAGCGATTCGGCGCCGTAGCCCATGCCATGCGACTCGATGTTGGCTTCGTCGATGATATAGAGACCGTATCGGTCGCAGAGATCGTACCAGCGTGGGTCGTCGGGGTAGTGGCTGGTGCGGACGGTGTTGATGTTGAACTGCTTCATCAGTTTGATGTCGCGGGTCATGGATTCGATTGAGACGGTGTGTCCTGTTATTGGGTCGTGTTCATGGCGGTTGACGCCCTTGATGTAGATGGGTCGGCCGTTGACGAGCAGTTGGCCGTTCTTGATTTCGACCTTTCGGAAACCGATGTTGTGGCTGAGGGTCTCTATGACGGTGCCGTCGGGGCCGGTTAGTGCCAGGACAAGCTTGTAGAGGTTAGGGATTTCAGCGGTCCATTTGTCGGGGTTTTTGAGTCTGATGGCCGGGGCGATTCGTGTCTTGCCGTTTGCGGGCAGTTCGATAGACTCGATAGCAATTGAGGCAATTTGTTTCTTGCCGCTGTCAAAGAGTGTTGCTTTCAGGCCGCATGTTGCGGCTTTCTCCGAGTAGTTGACCAGGTCGGCTTCGATTTTCATCGTGGCGTTGCGGTATCGGTCATCGAGGTCGGTTTTGACGAAGAAGTCGCGGATGTGAAGCTCAGCGGCGGACCAGATGTAGACGTCCCGGAAGATTCCGCTGAGGCGCCAGAAGTCCTGATCTTCGAGGTAGCTGCCGTCGCAGTGCTGGTAAACCTCAGCGGCCAGGACATTCCGGCCGGGGTTGATATAGTCCGTGATGTTGAAGATTGCGGGCGTGCGGGAACCCTGACTGTAGCCGACTTTCTCGCCGTTAATCCAGAGGTATAAGGCCGAATCTACGCCTGCGAACTGGACGAAGATTTGTCGGGCCTTCCACGATTGGGGCACGGCGAAGGTTGTTCGGTAGGAGCCGACCGGATTTCGCCATTTGTAAGTTGTGTACTGTTGGGGAGGATCGCCCATGACGCGCGGGGGGTCCTTCTTGAAGGGGTAGGGTATGTTGCTGTAAAGTGGGATGCCGTAGCCGTGCATTTGCCAGTTGGAAGGGACGGGAATCTCATCCCATTTACTCACGTCATACATGGGCTTGTAGAAATCAACCGGCCGATCAGAGGGCTTGCCAGCCCAGTTGAATTTCCACTTGCCGTTGAGTGACTTGTAGAACTTCGAGGCCTTACGCTCGCTTTGAAGTGCTGCCCTGGTGTTCGCGTAGGGCACTAACGTACAATGTCCCGGCTCTTTGTTTCGGCCGATTACCTGTGGATCCTCCCAGTCGGGAACTTCTGCAAAAGTACTGCCGGATGCCGGCTTAGGCTGCCCAAAGGCTGCGGGCAGCAA
>CBDVBU010000112.1:0-9305 GCA_965372295.1 uncultured Phycisphaerae bacterium | reverse complement strand
ATACGATAAAAGTGTTACTCGAAATGACCGGCGAAATAAAGCGTCACGGAGCCGTAATGGTAGTCGGCAAAGAAGGGAAATTAGCAGGAATTATCACGGATGCGGATATTCGACGCCTAATGGCAAAGCACGGCCTCAAAGCTTTTGAGTTCAAGGCCGGCGACGTGATGACGCCTGATTGTAAGAAAATCAGGGCCGACGCCCTGGCAGCCGAAGCGACGGCAATCTTTCATAAATATAGAATAGACGATTTGCCCGTAGTGGATGCGGACGACAAACCAGTTGGCCTGATTGACGTCCAGGATATTGTAACGATAAAAGTAGTGGGATAAAATGATTGACGATTGGCGAAAAGCCGGTTGCCGATTGAAAGTCAAAGTTCGAAAATGAAAAACGTTGATCTTGCAAAGATAAAATTGTTGGCTTTGGACGTTGACGGCGTTTTGACCGATGGGACATTGATAATTAACGCCGACGGCAGCGAGAGTAAATTTTTCAATTCGCTGGACGGCCACGGGATTCGGATGTGGCAAAGAGCGGGGCTGAAAGTCGCCCTGATCAGCGGCAGAGCATCGACGCCGACCGAACGCCGGGCCGAACAATTGCAAATCGAATACGTATTTCAGGACTGCCATTACAAACTGCCCGTGGTTGAGCAGCTTCTCGATAAGCTTGGTCTTTCGCCGGAAAATATGGCATTTGTCGGCGATGACTTGACGGATATGCCTGTCATAAGATATGTCGGATTCGGAGTTGCCGTAGCCAATGCGGTTGATGAGGTTAAACAGTGTGCCGATTATGTAACCAAGCGCCCCGGCGGCAGCGGCGCCGTACGGGAAGCAATAGAATACATTCTGAAAAACTCGGGTAGATGGCAGGAGCTGATGAAGAGATACCTGCCGTAGCGGCGAAAAGAGGTTGTCGAGATGCGTAAGTTCGTTATAGGATTCGTTTCACTGTGTGCCGTGCTTGGAGCATACCTGCTCTACAATCGCCTAAGCAGTTCGCCCTCAATTGATACCGATCAGCAAGTCGATATCATCGAGTCTGTCGCCGATGCTAATGCCGTCGGTTTCGACAGTGAGATTGGCAAGATCGGCGATATCGGGCTCGGTACCGTCCGGAAAGCCAAATACGTTACCCTTAACAAGGACAAGCAAGTCGAGCGGGAGTTCGGCTTCGAGAAACTTCTGAATGAGGCCAGGGACATCTGGGACATTGAAAAGCCGTATATGAATATTTACAGGCGTAATTTCAAATGTTACATCACGGCAGACAATGGAAAAGTCCAGGTTGAAACTGCAGTCGGCAGAACGACTCCAAAGGACGCGACGTTTTCTTCGAATGTGGTCGTCCATATTATTTCCGGGCCGACGGGCGACGTCAAAGAAAGCTTCGTTTATCTTGACAGCATTATTTTTCTAAGCGAAAGGTCACGGCTATCGACGGCAGGGCCGGTCAAATTTGTTTCCGAGGACATCCGGATGAACGGTACCGGCCTGGAGCTTATTTATAACGAACAGACCGAACGACTTGAATATTTTAAAATTAATGATTTGGAGAGTTTGAGCATAAAAGGCTCACCGGCGGCCATGTTTTCTGCCGGCAAAGTCCGGAAAGACGACAGCCGGGCCAAAACTCAACGGCCGGACGAGCCTCCTATCGTCGGCGACAGACCAAAATTAGAAGCATCAACCCCGGATACACAACCGCAGGCCGGGCAAGAACAGGGCGTTTATTACAAATGCACTTTTAGTAAAAACGTGCTCGTCAATACCCCCGAGCAACTGGTCTTCGCCGGTGACAAACTCTGCATTAACGACATCTTCTGGTCAAAAGCCTCTGCCGGTCAGTCCGATGAGGTTGACGCCGGCATTGCGGATGATAGCGAAACGGCTGCCGTAACCACCGAACCGGGCCAACAAATCGCCGACAGCGCCGGTGAAACGAATGTCACCGCCCCTGGGCCGGCCGAGCCAAATGTGCCCGCCAAGCAGCTTGGAAATATCGTGGTAACTTGTGACAATGGTTTTATAGTTGTGCCGAGAGACTCTGCCAGGGCACAGGAATATCTATCCGCAGATGGAGTTGAAGTGGGAGAATTGGGAGCCGAAGTTCCGGATGAGTTTGGTAATGACACGGGAAGAACCAGGTTCCTCACTCGAAGGATCGACTATAACGCAACGACCGGAGATGGTATCGCCAAGGGTTTGTCGGAACTTACGTTTTACGTAGGTTCTGCATCAGGTACAGATGCCAACGAGGCGCCCGTACCGGTAAAGGTGACCGCACGGAAGGGAGCGAGCTTTTCCAAGGCGTCGAACAAGGTTGTCTTCGAAGGCGATTGCCTGGTGACAATGCCGCAGAGCGGTTTGTCCCAGCCAAAAAATGTCACGTTTTCCGCTCCCGAGATTACGGTGAATCTACCCGAAGACAAGTCCAGAAAGCCTGACATGTTTGCTACCGGACCGGCTGAACTTGTGTTTTATATGGAAGACACAAACAGTACGGATACAAATATAGAGCCGCTTCCTGTCACGGTCAACGCACAGAAGCAGGCACGCTTTCTGGCCGCTTCGAATCAGATTGTTTTTGAGGGTGATTCCCGCTGTACGATGCTTCGGGAAGATCCGAATGTCCTGGAAAAGTACATGCTCTTGTCGGAACAGATAATCGTCGATTTGCCAATGGATATGAATGACCGCTCATCAGGGCCTGCCGCAGGCATAAAACATCTTACCGCTACCGGCAATGTGGTCAGGCTCGCGACGACCAAAACCGCGAAAGCCGGAGGTGCTTTTGCAGGGCAGGTCCAAGACGCTAATTCTGCAAAATTGCTCGGCGGCGTAGAGCTGGAATGCAGCAGGTTCGACTACGACGCCGTCCGGCAAGAATTTTTAGCGACCGGTCCGGGCGTCATAGAGCTCAATAATTCCAAGGCCCCGGAGCCGAACGAACCGGTCGGCCGATTCAGTATGCAAAAACCATGCTGGGCGGTTTTAGATGGATTCGATACTTTGACATATTTCATCCGGGAGAATCGAATCGTTGCCGATACCGGTTCGCAGGGAAAGTTACGAATGGATTACTTTCCCGCCGTCGATGGCCGGTACGATGAACATGTCTCTGCTAAAGCGTCTCATATCGAGGCCTCGCTTTATAAAGTGCCCGGAGGCCAAACGGAACTCTCGACGCTGACTGCAACAGGCGGAATTGAATATGAAGATAAGAATAATGAATTTATCGGCAGCGAATTGTTTTACGATCACGAGACCGCTATCATAAAGGTTAAGGGCGATACATCTCAGCCGTGCTATTACAACGGTATCCTCGTCGTTGGGATCGAAATGAACGAAAAAACCGGCAAAGTCGAAGCCGAAATTGTCGGCCCCGGTGCCCTCCAGATGAACCGATAGCAGGCATAAACGACCAGGAGCCAATTAAAATCCTTTATTTTTCTCTTGCTTTTTCGGCCAATTTCGGGTATAATTCTGCAAAATGCCAGCAATATTGGCAACTTTGCGCCGACTACGGGATTTGCCCATATGGTTTGTCTTCCAAAGGAGACAGAGTATGGAAACGCAAGTAGAAAAATATATACATAATCTACCGGATATCGACCTGCTTGAATACTCAAGGATAAAAACACACCTTCCGGAAGCCCTTGAATTTGCAAGGATCGAACTGGCTGACCGGCATTTTACGTCTGAGCACCTGACGGATATCGAGGAACAATTGCAGCAGCGAGCAAAGGAGCTTGAAGAAGCAGCCCGGGCGGTGGCGGCCGAGCCGCTGAGTTACGAATGGCGTCTCGCCGTTTTTCTTTGCGGCCTATATTCCGGGATTCCGCTTGTGTTTTTTTATCCGGCCTGGCAAAAGTTCCGCGAAAAAGGTGCAGAGCAAAAATTCAAGGACATGTGGCTTTATGCCCTGATCGGTTTCTGTTGCCAGCCGGTCATAATTTTGCTGGGGATTTCGCCCTGGAACTGGCTTGCAAAGCTGTTTTAAACCACCAACGAGAACTAAAATGCTTCGGGTAGGATTTTTCTTGCGGCGTTGCGGAGGTAGGCTGAAATCTGCCTTTCGGAATCCATGCCGAGGACTTTTCTTGCCACTCTGTTGCAGTATTCCATTGTGACCGAGCGAATAATCTGCTTTATTTCCGGTATCATCGGCGATGCAATTGAAATCGTTCTGACGCCGAGACCCATCAGCAGCATGATATACTCCGGCTCGGACGCCATCTCGCCGCACACGCTCAGGTCGATTTGCGCTTTATGTGCATCCTGAATGACGTTCCTGATGAGTCGCAGCACGGCCGGATCCACAGTCGAATACAACATAGAGACTAATTCATTGCCCCTGTCAACGGCCAGGGTATATTGAGTAAGGTCGTTCGTTCCGATACTGAAGAAGTCAACGTCGCTGGCAAGCGAATAAGCCGTCAAAGCCGCCGAGGGCGTTTCAATCATTATGCCGACCTGCATGTCCCTGTTGTACGGTATGGATTCTTCGTCGAGGTCTTCCATCACATCGTGCAAAATCATCTTCGCCTGCATAAGCTCCTGGCGATTTGTGATAAGCGGGAACATAATCTTGACCTCGCCGAGAACCGAGACTCGCAAAATAGCACGCAACTGCTTCTTGAACAACGTCAGGTTCTGCAGGCAAAATCTTATAGACCTCAGCCCCAAAAAAGGATTAGGCTCAGGGGCAAAACGTTTGCTTTGCGTATATTTGTCGGCGCCGAGGTCCAGCGTTCTAATGACGACAGGCCTGTCGGCGCAAACGCGAACTGTCTCGGCATAAGCCTCATAATGGTCCTGTTCGGTAGGCTCGCTTTCGGTATTAAGATACAGAAACTCGGTACGGTACAGGCCGATGCCGGCGCCTCCCTTTTCCAGAACGACTTCGGCCTCATTCGGAAACTCAATATTACCGAGCAGCGTGATTTCAATCCCATCCCGCGTGACGGCGGGCTCTTGTCTAATCTCGTCAAGTCTGTGCTCAAGCTCTGCGAATTCCTTCGAATACTCCTCGTACTGCCGGATCGTCTGGTCATCCGGATTGACGATGACGATGCCGCGATTGCCGTCGACAATAACGACGTCTCCGCCGCTGGTATATTCCGTAAGATCTTCCAGGGCCACGACTGCCGGTATGCCTAATGAGCGAGCAACAATGGCAGCGTGACTGGTGCGTCCGCCTGCATCGCTGGCAATGCCCTTGACGTATTTCCTGTCGAAGCCGGCAGTTTGAGTAGGACTCAACTCCCGCGCAACGATCACGACCTCTTCGGTCAGATGTTCGACATCCTCGCGCTTTTTACCGAGCAGTTGTTTGAGCAGACGCCTTTCAATATCGTAGATGTCCGCCGCTCGTTCGCTCATATAGGTGTCTTTCTCCTTGGCGAAATGCGACGCAATTTCGCGCAGGACGGTAGATACGGCGTACTCTGCCGTCACCGATTCGGCGTGAACCAGATCCGTCACCTTTTTTCGCAGGCTTCTGTCGTGCAGGAAACGCAAATGCACCGCAAAAATATCTTTTATCTTGCCGCCTCCGCTCCGGTCGTGCGCCGCCTCAAGCTGAGTCAATTCGCAGATCGCGTCCTTGAAGGCATTTCTCGTGCGCTGAATCTCGGTCATCCGCTGAGAAGACTTAATTAGCCGGCGGGGAATGCGATAGTCTTCGGAGTCAATAATCAACGACTTGGCAATAGAAATGCCCGGCGAAACAGCTATGCCCTTTTTGATTTCCATAGTGAGCTTCTCTTATTTCACTTATACCTGCTGTTCGCTATCTTTTTGGTGTCGGCTCATCGAAATGCTTCTCTTCCACTAACTCTTTCAAAGCATTAATTGCTTCCAGGGCATCCGGACCCTTAGCTCTGACTTTTAATTTCGTACCACAAGTGGCCGCGAGCATGCTTATCTGCATTATACTCTTACCGTCAACATTAGTTTCACCATCGCTAACGTTAATCTCACTATCAAACCGGTTTGCGATATCTACAAACTTCATCGCAGGGCGCATGTGAAGTCCTTCGGCGTTTTTTATCTCAAGTTCCGTATCATACACCACATTTTCCAATATATCTTCTTCCGCCTGCATCTTTACGATCCCGTTTCTCCATCTTATACCAATCAAACTACATTACTACAAAGATGGATCTTCATCGGCTTCGTTGAGAAGGTCTTCAATCTGCTGAGTACTACGGCACAGCCTGAGAAATTTGCGGAACCGTTCCTGCTGCAAATGTTTGAAAATACTCTCCATTGCCTGCAAATGTTTGTCAGGATCGTCCACAGAGCTGACTAAAAGGATTACCGAATAAACCGGCTGTTTGTCGAGAGCGAAAAAATCAACCCCGGCACTGCTCTGCCCGATCGTGGCAATTACGTCTTTAACGGCTTTATGCTTTACATGAGGCACAGCAATGCCTTTGCCCAGCCCGGTGCTGGCTTCATTTTCTCTTTTTATTACTTCCCTCGCAATTTCTTTACATTTGCCCTTTCCGAGCCTGCCGGCTTTATCAAGCGCCGAAATAAGCTCCACTATCGCACCGTCACGGTCGGAGGCCTGCAATTCAGCAATTGTTGCCTCAAAACAGACAATATCCCTAAATTTCATATTATCCACCCAATGTTATCCTTAACCACCTAACCGGCCAAATCAAAAACCATATACCGTCAATATGCGACCTACGTTAATTCCGAACTGTCCTGGTAATCGTCTGGGTAACCGTCTGGGTGACTGCCTGAGTGCTTATTGTCTCGCTCCTTACTCTTTGCTCTTCTGAGCTGCCGTTCAAGCTTATGGACAGCCATATCAATGCACCGGTAAGCATCTTCACCTGTTTCAGTACCGACAAAAACCTTGCTGTGCTCGGCTCTCGCAATTATTTCTACTCTCGCACCACCACCCTGACCGCCATCTATGACAACTTCAACCTGATTGATGCTATTGTAGTACTTGGGAAGCTTGGATACCTTTTCCTCTGCGTGCTTTTTGATAGATTCCGTTATTTCGATATGTTTACCGCTGATTGTAAAAAGCAAAATTATTCTCCTTAACTATTATTGCTGAGGTTTCTGCAAAACCCCCTCTTATTCTTTATTTTCCACATCAGGCTTCGGCAAAACAGTCATCGCCTGCTCGCCACCCGGCGTTATAACTCCACCACTTACGATAAATCTCAATGCTTCTTCTATTGTCATATCCAAATCTATAGTCTGCCTTTTCTGAACTGTTATCACAAAACCCGTAAACGGGGTCGGCGAAGTAGGGATAAGAACAGTGAGAAATTCTCTTTTAACACTGCTTACTACTTTCTCAAGCCCGGCGCCGGTAACTAAACCGACCGACCATATACCTTTTCGCGGATATTCTACCGCAACAACCCTTGAAAACAGCTTTTTTTGTTCCTCATTCGTAAGCAAAAAATCGGTCACCTGCTTAACATAGGGAAATACATTCCTGAGGAAGGGCGTGTTCATTATAAACTTTTCGATTGTACGCCAAAAGCTTCTTCCGACATAGCTTGCCAGCAGCGCTCCGATTATGCATACTCCGATGACCCCAACAATAAAGCCCGTAATTGAACCGGGACCATCGACCCATGTCTTTGCAAGCGTCTTTTTGAGCTGTTCGACACGGGCTTTACGCCATATTTCGGGTCTTCTGAGATGGATTTCCAATTCGCCTTCGTTTTCGCTTAGTTCGGGCATGATCTCTAAAAGATACGCACTGACCTCCTTTTCGGAGATATCGACCCGTTCGTTTGCAGCCAAAGCGATAATGTGGACCAGACCTCGATTAATATGGACGCTGATTTTTTCCTGGATGAACGTATAGCCCCAGACGAATAACCAAATCGTCAGAATGCTCGGCAATAAAACCGCCAATCCACGCAGGAAATAGCCTTTGAAGCGTTTTCTAACGCTCATATTCTCAACACCAAATCCCTTACGTTCCGTGTTCTGCGTTCCGCGTTCTCCGTAACACGCAGTACTGAGAACTCAGCACGCAGCACGAAAAAATCATAAATCGTAAATCGTAAATGATGTTACTCCGCCGGCTTACCGTAGTCAATAAAAAAGTCTTTCGGCAAATGCGCGCCAATCAAATGTATGATCGCGCCCGGCAAAGAAACTAAAAGAAAAATCAGCCTTTGGCATAATGCCAGGGCCAGCGCATTTTTACTGGAGATTGCGCCGACCCGCATAAACATCATTTTCAGCCATCCCTCCATGATTCCCAACCCCCCCACGCTTATCGGCACAGCTCCCAACAGCCACGAAATCGGGAAGAAGATAAAGTAATATTTAGCCGGAACATCTATACCGATTTCCCTGCCAACCAGCCACATCGCCACCACAGTCAAGCCCTGACAGCAGAAAGTAAGCAGCAACGCCCCGACAATCGCCGGCCATTTATGACAATATATACGAATCGACTGCCGCACCTTGCCCAGTATCGACGCTCCATGCCGCCGGACGATATTGAAACCACGACTCAGTAAATTTCGCCCCCTGGAATTCGATACCAAAAGAACAATGACGACCGCAAAAGCTGCTCCAAACCAAATGAAAACCGATTTATATTCCGCCAGACGGCCGAATATGGCCATCTCGAACTGTAGGGGCGGTTCGCGAATCGCCCCTACGGGAATAAACCAATAGCAGCCGAAAGCCATAATGAGCATACCGATCAATCCAATGACTCTATCAACGAAAACAGATAGCACCGCTTCCAGTTTCTTTTCGGTATGCCTGGTAACGTACCACGCCCGGGGAAGATCGCCTCCAATAGCTCCGGGCAGGCAGTTATTATAAAACAGGCCTAACAAATGCAACCTGAAAGCCGTCCAAAAACCGATCTTGATAGACTGGACCTTCAATAAAAGTGACCACCTGGCGACAAAAATCAACTGACCCACAACGTAGAAGCCCATCGCCCCGGCGAAAATCCACAAATTCAATCCTAACAGAACATCAACCACATCGGTGAAATTTTCCCCTCGAAACGCCAGATATAACGCCGCCCCGGCTACGATAAATCGTAGAAGATATGAAATGTATTTATAATTGTGTCGCGGGCTTCCAGCCCGCGCTCGAGGGCGGGACGCCCTCGACACGTCGCATTTACTTTTCCTAACTCTTGCTTTCGGCATTGAAGTCGTTAGCCTTGGAATTTACGATTTACGAGGTAGCGAGGGCATCTTGCCCTTGTTTCATTCCGTTGGCAAGATGCCAACGGGACGCAAGGCCGAGACGGCCTCGCCACGATTGAAGAATTTTAAT
>CBDVBU010000111.1:0-9348 GCA_965372295.1 uncultured Phycisphaerae bacterium | reverse complement strand
CGTCGGTGAATGTCGTCGACGTTTATGGTGTGCCTACGGCTCAGCAAGTTGAACGCACCGGCAATTCCTTCGAAATCGATGGCCGCTATGCTACCTACTATTACCAGGTAAAACGCTTTGTTGAATAAGATGCGGCGGTTGCAGCCGGGGCCAACTTATTTGGCCGCGTCTTTCGATTTTTTCTTGCGCTCTGCGAACCAGCTCAGCAGTATGCCTAATTCGAAGAGGGCATAGAGCGGTATTGCCAGGGTTATCTGGGAGATGACATCTGGTGGCGTTGCTACCGCGGCTAACGCGAACATGCCTATGATAACGTATTTTCTCGAACTCTTCAGGGCTGCGATCGAAACCAGTCCGGTTCTGTTCAGAACGAAAATTGCTACTGGTGTCTGAAAGCCGAGCCCAAAGACGAGCATCAGCATTGTCACAAAAGAGATGTACTTCTGGAACGTCCAAGTGGACGAAACGCCTATGTAGTTACCAAATCCGAGGAAGAAGCTCAGAGATATTGGAGCAACCACGAAAAGAAAGAACAGGGCGCCGATAACAAACAGAGCCGTTGAGAAGGGTACTGCAATCCTAACGTATCGCCTCTCACTGGTATACAGGCCGGCAGCCACGAACATCCATAAATGATAGAATACCCAGGGAGATGACACAATTAGCCCGGTGATAAGTGATATCTTCATGTATCCGATAAACGGATCTGCGGGGGCGAGCACCACCAGCTTCGCCGATGCAGAGGAGTGCACCTCGGCAACGGCTGCGACGTAGTTCGGGTCCTCGAAAAGCGACGTGACAGTATCGGCGTAGATCTTCTTCGCAAATGTCACGACATTCGGATCGATCTCAGGGGCGTTGGGGTCGGAGTCTATGGCCCCAAGCATGTTGTTGAAAAATGCGTCCGAGAGATACGCCCAGGGCGTCTGGAATTCCTCCACTTTTTTTTCGGCGTACCCCTCCATAATCCTGTCGTACGGTCCTTCGATAAATGCGATTATTCGCCGGCCGAAGAACAGGCAGATTATGGTCCCGACGACAAGCCCGAGAATCGCCAGGATTAGTCGCGTGCGCAGCTCCTCCAGGTGATCGCCCAGGCTCATGGTGGTGTCAAGAGGGCTGTCCGGCTTTTCTTTCTTCTTCTTCTTTTTCTTTTTGCCCATTTTCAGACAAGGCGAGTGTGTCGAGGGCGTCCCGCCCTCGAATCGCGGGCAGGATGCCCGCGACACGTTGCGGCTGTAGGTGAGTTAGCTCATCGAATCTTCGGTATCGTCCAGACCGGCGGCGCTTTTGGCCTCTTTAGCCACGTCGTCACCGATTTCCTTGACGTCATTTACGAATTCGTCCTTGGTCTCCTTGGCCTCGTTAATGCCCTTCTTGAATTCGGTCAGACTCTTTCCCATACTTCGCGCAATATCGGGTAGACGTCTGCCGAATATCAGCAGGGCGATTACAAGAACAACAAGCAGTTCCCAGTGGCTAAACGCCCCGAAGATAGCTAAGATATATTGTGTATGTTCAATCATTTCAATCTCCTAATTACTCAATCGTGATATTATAACGCGATATGAATTGTTTTGTCAACTATACATTTCAGTAAATACTTTTTACGCAGGTAAGAGCCGGGCAGTATAATCCGTCTCAGTTTTAAGGTCAAGTAAACTCCGCTGGAAATATTCGCAATAAAATTATTAGCATCATTATATTTGATATTCTCCTTCTTATCGGTCTTGGCGCTTTGGCATAGGCAGATAAACTTACGAGGGCTGGAATGAGTTATTTAGATTCGTGCCGGGTTTAAAATGCCGTAAAAAAAGTATCTTTTTTCAGAACATAAGCATTTTGTTTCCAAGTGTTTACGTCTTGGGAATGGCGATTTTTCTTGCTTTTATTGTTCCATTCAGGTATGATAGTATCATCGTAAGAGAATAATGATTTGAACGTACTTTTTCTGGGATGCTCGATGAGGAATTTTTATTACGAAACCTGGCTTCCATTTGTTTTTAACAAGAGGAGGATCTTGATTCTGGCAATTGCAAGCTATATTGCTTTGTGCTGAATATTCATTGAGTTATTGATTTTTAGGGACCGCTTATCTCTGAGCGGTTTTTTTATGCGCCCGGAGGACATAAACATTTGACATATTAGGGGCGGGAAATTAAGTTTGTGGAAACTTAAACTGGACAATAAGGGAATTGCATAATGATTATAGTCACCGGGGGAGCCGGCTTTATCGGTTCGGCACTGATTGCCGAGCTAAACAGAAGACAAATTAGCGACATCCTTGTCGTTGACCAGCTTGGTGCGGACGAGAGGTGGAAGAATCTGCAGAATCTGTCTTTTGCCGACTATGTCGAAAAAGACGATTTTCTGGAAATGGTGATAGAAGATAAGCTCGATAGCCCTGTTGATGTCGTTTTTCATCTCGGCGCCTGCTCGGACACCACTGAAGCAAATGCCTCCTATCTCATCAAAAACAACTATGAATACAGCAAACTGTTGGCCCAATGGGCGACGGATACCAATATCCGTCTTATCTATGCTTCGAGCGCGGCTACTTATGGCGATGGTTCCGCCGGCTTCAGCGACGATGAAGAGAAAATGGGGGCCTTAAGGCCTTTGAATATGTATGGCTATTCCAAGCATTTGTTTGATATGTGGGCGCGCCGGGCCGGGCTGTTCAATAAGATTGTGGGCTTGAAATACTTTAACGTCTTCGGGCCGAATGAGTATCATAAGGGTGATATGATGAGCTTTGTCGTCAAGGCCTTCGAGCAGATCAAGGCGACCGGCAAAGTCCGCCTGTTCAAGTCTTACGAGCCGGAATATGCCGACGGTGAACAGATGCGGGATTTTCTGTACGTCAAAGATGCGGTGAATATGACGCTGTTCTTTTTCGACAATCCGTATATCAATGGAGTTTTTAATATCGGCACCGGCGAGACCCGAACTTGGAATGATTTAGTCATCGCTGTTTTTGTGGGAATGGGAAGGAAACCGAACATCGAATATATCGAAATGCCCACTTCAATCCGCAATCAATATCAATACTTCACCCAGGCCGACCTATCCAAATTTCGCAGGGCTGGCTACAGTAAACCGATAACGCCGCTCGAAGATGCAATAAGGGATTATATCCAAAATTATCTCGAAAACGACCAGTATCTGACCGGCACATAGCCATTAGTTATGAAGCAAGATTCAAATGCCTTTTACTCCATATCATTTTGGGCCCAGTGGATTCGTTGGGCTGGTTTTTGGAAAGTGGATTGACCTGCCGGTGTTTGTCCTTGCCAACGTCATTGTCGACGTTGAGGTTCTGGCCGTGCAGAACAACATGGCTGTGGCGGATGATGCATGAGCGCATCAGTAAAGAACAAATAGAAACTATCTGCATGTTATTTTTTATCGCGGCTTTTGTTTTATACATATTGGCCGTGACCGTATTTCGAAGGAATTGGGTCAGAGGCGATGAGTGATGCTTGCATGTTTTCCGCTTGCCACTTATAATTGTACCTCCTGAAAGTGCTTATTGGGCTTTGTGTTATTATTGGAACCAGATTTATGGCAGAGACAATCGTAGAACAAATCAAGTTATTAAAACGCGGCACAGTTGAAGTCTTTACCGAGGCCGAATTGGCTCAGAAGCTTACGGAGGCGTCTAAGGCGGGCAGGCAGTTGCGAATCAAGCTGGGTCTGGACCCGACCAGTCCGGATATCCATCTCGGCCATACGGTTGTACTGCGTAAAATGCGGCAGTTCCAGGACCTTGGCCACCAGGCGGTTCTTATCATTGGCGACTACACTGCACGAATAGGCGATCCGACGGGTCAAAACTCCACCAGACCCATCCTTTCGCCTGAGCAGATCGAGCAGAATGCAAAGACTTATTTCGAGCAGGCTGGCAAAATTCTCGATGCATCGGCTGGAAAACTAGAGGTCAGATACAACAGCGAGTGGCTGGAGAAGCTCACTTTGATGGAGCTGATTCAGATTGCGGCAAAGAAAACGGTTGCCCAGATGCTCCAGCGCGACACGTTCAAGAAACGCCTGCAGGCTGATGTGGATGTTTACACGCACGAATTCCTTTACCCGCTGATGCAGGGCTACGATTCGGTTATGATAGAAAGCGACGTCGAGCTCGGCGGCACCGACCAGACCTTCAATAATCTCGTCGGTCGTGATATTCAAAAGGGATACGGCCAACAACCGCAGATTGTAATCACTATGCCGATCCTTGTCGGGCTGGACGGCAAAGAAAAAATGAGCAAATCCAAAGGCAACTACATCGGCGTTACCGATGAGCCTAACGATATGTTCGGCAAGGTGATGAGCATCTCCGATGATATGATGGATAATTATTTCACGCTGCTGACCGACCTGCCGGCAGAGAAAATCGCCGAACTTGTCGATTCCGGAAAAACACACCCGAAAGAAGCGAAAATCCTGTTGGGCAAGATGATTGTCAGTCAGTTCTATGGCGAATCGGCCGCCGATGCCGCCGCCGCCGAATTCGAGAAAGTCTTCGCTAAGGGTCAATTGCCCGAGGAAATACCGGAAGTTGAAATACCCGCTGAAACAATCGCAGCCAGCAAACTTTTACTTGCCTGCAAACTCGTATCGAGTGGCGGCGAAGCAAAACGAATGATAAAGCAGTCGGCGGCAAGTATCGACGGCGAAAAACTAACCGACCCGAACGTTGAAATCACCCCGAAAGAAGGAGCCGTTATCCGCGTAGGCAAACGAAAATTCGCCCGGCTGAAAGTCAATAGTTAGACGGCGGTATTTTGGCCGGTCCGTTCATAATTACGCCGGAATCCATATTTTTTTTGCCCGGATAACTTCAACGCTCGGCCTTAGCATTAGGGGACTGAGCGATTTGGTGTAAAATATAAGCCCTTTATATGCAGTTAGATAGTGATGCTTTGTTGAGATAAACTTGCTCTCAGAGCATACCACTAATGGACGATCCACTTTATCGAGTATCGTCATAAAGTCCGTGGATTCCACGCTGACAATCGCACCGGATGCCTTGATAGCCTGCGCGATTGCCGCTGCCGCTGCTGCTCCGTTAGTCATACCAGGCTCCTTATCAACAAATTCTTTCTATCAATCCTAACATATATACGCTTGAGTCGTAATCTTTATTCAAGCAAATCGTAAGTATGCAATCCAGTGTGTCAAGAGTTTGAATATTTCATGGAATTTTCTGATTTTAATACGTTGAGAAATCGATGCTCAGCCGGGAGAAGGCCTGCTTGAGCTTTTTATCTTGTGTCCATAATGGAATACCTGCGAGCATCGCGGCAGCTAAAAGATGAACGTCCACGAAACCAAGTCCTGCACCCATCATTTTGTTATGTTCGATGAACAGAAGCAATTCCTCGTGTTCAACCGCATCCAGCATGGGAAGTGACTGCATCAAAGAAATGATTTCAGTCCTGTTACTAATGTTCCCACAGGCCAATTCACCGATGATAAAAGGGTGGCTTGCAACTCTGCCCTCCTGTAACAGCTTCTGCAACCTGGAACTGCCAAGCCTTAAGTGGGAAACCCATACCGAGGTATCGACAAGGACCATTATTTACTCCGTGTGCGTCTTCGTGGAATAACGCGAAGCTTTTTTTCGGTGCCCGCCAGTTTAGATAGTCTTTTACTGCTTTCCTGGGCTATCAGGGCCTGTAAACCAAGTCTCACCAGAGATGTTTTTTCCTTTATGCCTGTTAATCTGGAGGCCTTGTTGAGCATATTATCATCTATATTTAGCGTGGTTCTCATACATATAAGTATGCATAATATATGCATACATGTCAACGAAAATTTTACTTTTTTTGGAAACTTGGTTTTTATCGATACAATGAGCTAAAAAAACGTGCAATTCCGATATTTACGGTTATAATATCGGGTTATGAAACTGCCAGAATTGGAAAAACCTGAAAAATATGTTGGCCTGTATATCTTCGATTTCGGCGATCACACCGGCGTGGGCTTTACGGCGGAAGAAGTCGCAGAGCTTCTGGAAAGCGAAAAGTACAAGGACGGCAAGGTTTACAAGATACACAAGGCATATCCGGACGGCCGGCTCGAAATAAAAGGCGTGCCGGGCGAGACTTTCCAGCTTGAGACCGGGATGTTCTTTTATTCGAGCGAGCTTGAAACCGCCCGGCGGGATTTCAAGGGGCTGGTTAACCTGGCCGTCAAAAGCTCGCCGCCTTGTCGAGCCAAGGTGCACCTGGCTAAGTACGGGGATGATAAACTTGTTGTAGCGTTGATTTATCCCGCTGAATACGATGGCGAGTTCAGTTCCTGGCTTCTGGACGGCGAATACAGGACCGGCGGGGCTGCCGAAGGCGGTGTAGGAGCGGTGCAGAGATATTATGACCAGGAGCCGGAGATTCTGGACAGGCATCAATTGTTCGGCCAGTCGGAAACGATAAGCAGGACCGGTAGCGAGCTGCTGAGTTCTCTGAAAATGGCGGTACAGAGATAACTGGCAAGCAACGATGAATCTCGCCGCGGGCGGTTAGCTATACGAAAGTCATGAGTATGCGCTTTTATTCTAAGATCAATTCATTCCTTGGATTACTTGCCGGATGGTTGTTATCGCTATTCGGCAAATCGCCACGAAAACCTGTGACTGACGATTTGAAGCGGGTGGATTTCAAGACCAGTACACAGCATCTGGGAGTTCGTTTCAGTGAAAAGATTCGCGATGTCTTTCGATTTAAATGGCTCAAAGTAGCCGATAAAACTAATGCTCTCCACGATTGTCATTCTGAGCAAAGCGAAGAATCTCATTCTTGCGAATAGGCAGTATTTTCAGTGCAGACCACCATCGAGCGGTTTTAAGAATTGGAGTTTTTATGACGGAGTCTCATATAAATCCCGTTACCAGGAAGGTTCCCATTCTCAGTGACAATGCCGTAAAGGTCTTGCAGAGCCGATATCTGATTAAGGACGTTCAGGGCAGGTGCATCGAGACGCCGGCCCAGCTTTTCGACAGGCTTGCGATACTAATAGCCGGGGCCGAAGCTAAATATGGGGCCAGCAGCAGCGAAATCAAACGGTGGCACAAAAAATACTATGACTTAATGGCATCGCTGAAGTTCCTGCCCAATTCTCCCGCCCTAATGAACGCGGGGCGGCGAGGGATGCTCAGCGCCTGTTTTGTGTTGCCGATAGAGGACAGTATCGAGGGAATATTCGAGGCGGTCAAGCAGACGGCTCTCATTCAGCAGGCCGGCGGCGGCACGGGATTTTCCTTCGACAAGTTAAGGCCGACGGGCGACCGCGTCGCCTCCAGCGGCGGAACAACTTCGGGGCCAATCAGCTTCTGGCGAGTCTTTTCCGAAACGACAAACGCGATTCAGCAGGGCGCTTTTCGCCGCGGGGCCAATATGGGAATGATGAGCGTCGAGCACCCGGACATATTGAAATTCCTGTACGCCAAGCAGAACCTGGAGGCCTTTACCAATTTTAATATTTCCGTCAAGATAACCGATAGCTGGATGAAGAAGGTCCTCAAGTCCGGCAAGACTTTGCACATCGTGAAAAATCCTCGCACGGGCAAGAGGTTTTTGCTGCCGCGACGAATCGATATAGCGAACTATACGATTAGCGACCTTTATAAACTCTTCGGCAAAGGCAAACCTGCCTCGAAAGGGGCCGGCAGGTTCTACACCGTCAGTGACGTCTGGAAGATGATAGTCAAGTGCGCACATAAAACCGGCGAGCCTGGCATCGCTTTTATCGACCGTATCAATCGTGACAATCCGACTCCTTCGCTCGGACCGATAGAAGCCACCAATCCCTGCGGCGAACAGCCGTTATTACCTTATGAGGCTTGTACGCTGGGTAGTATCAATGTTGCCAAATTCGTTAGCGTTACTGAGACGGCAGTAGATATGGATTGGCCGGGGCTGGCCGAGACCGTCAAACTGGCCGTGCGTTTTCTGGATAATATTGTCGATGTCTGCGACTATCCTGTTAGAGAAACCGTCCGCCTGGCGCACGACAATCGCAAAATTGGTCTGGGTCTCATGGGCTTTGCAGATTGCCTGTTTGCCCTGGGAATCCCTTACGATTCGAAGCAGGGCGTCGAGTTCGGGGTCGAGTTGATGAGATTCGTAAATGACAAGGCCCACGAGGCCAGCGCCGAGCTTGCCGGTCTGCGCGGGCCGTTTCCCAACTTCAAAAGCAGTATCTGGCAAACCGGGAAAGCCCCTGAGATTCGCAACGCTTCTATTACGAGCATAGCTCCAACCGGCACGATAAGCATTATCGCCGATTGTTCTTCCGGCATAGAACCGGTCTATTCGCTGGTTTTTCTGCGTCAGGTATTGGATGACTCGAAAATGCTTCAAATAGATCCGGTTTTCAAACGAATGGCGGAAAAACGAGGTTTTTATAGTAAAAAGCTTGAGAAACAAATTGCCAGGACCGGCAGTATCCAAAAAATACCCGGGATTCCCGCCGATTTGCGCAGGATATTCCGGGGAGCGTACGATATCAAGCCTCAATGGCACATTCGGATGCAGGCCGCTTTTCAGCAGCATTGCGATGCTGGGATTAGCAAGACTATCAACTTCAGTGAAAAAGCAACGGTTTCCGCCGTCGATAAGGCATATAAAATGGCCTATCGGCTTGGCTGCAAAGGAGTTACGGTTTATCGCCGGGGCAGCCGTGAGCGTGAGCCAATGGCCCTGTATTAAGCATTCTTCTCTCGGCAGGCGAGAGAATAGAGAAAAATCATTCAGATCGCCCGATAATTAATCGGATAAATCAAAAAATTTCCTTGACGAAAAGCCGATCGATTTGTTATAAATAGAATAAGTGGAAATCTTTAGATTTTTCATCTTGTTGGGGGGGAATTTCTACAATATATTTCAGATTTTGGTTAAATAAGTGCCAATATTGGCCGTTTAAGGAAGGAGGCAGCATTAGGCCAAAAAACCATTTTTAAGCAAGATGTTTAGTCTAAAAATAAGTGAACATTACTGTCAGGTGCTTTGGTGCGTGGCCGGAGCGAAATTTCCTATCAATTTTCAATTAAAATTAGGAGAAAAAAATGAAAAATTTAGTGTTGGTATTAGTAGTTGCATTTGCATTTAGCTCGATGGCTACGGCTTCTGACATAGCGTTCTACGTCGGGCAATGGAACGTCGACGGCTGGTACGATGCTACGCAGTTTGACGACGTTGACACGATAATTGCCGAAACCGGACATCTGTTCAAGGATATCCAGCAGTTCGATGACGACCAGTTTGATGCATTTGGTGCATGGGTAGATGAGAATACGAATGATGGTGAAATGGACATTATCTGGCTTAACGGATGCACTCCGAGTTG
>CBDVBU010000110.1:0-9364 GCA_965372295.1 uncultured Phycisphaerae bacterium | reverse complement strand
AAATCTCCGACGATGGGCCGGGGATTCCTTCCGACAAACTCTCGAAGATTTTCGACCCGTTTTTTACGACCAAGCCTGCTGGCAAAGGAACAGGGCTCGGGCTGAGTGTCTCATATGACATTATCGTAAACAAGCACAAAGGCGAGTTCTTCGTCGAGAGCACTGTTGGTGAGGACACGAAGTTCACAATAAAGCTTCCAATTTGTACGAAAGAAAATGACGAACAGGAGATAATGAGCAATGGAAAAGAGAACAGTATTATTTGTGGATGATGAGGAAAAGCTACTGACATCTCTAAAACGAGGCCTTCTTGATGAACCGTATGAAACCCTCTTTGCCAGTAGTGGGAAAGAGGCGCTTGAAATCCTCGAGCAGAGCCAGGTGCAAGTCATCGTAACCGACATGCGTATGCCGGAAATGGGCGGACTTGAGCTTCTTGGGGCTGTCAAAAAGGAGTATCCTCACATCATCAGGATGGTCCTCTCGGGGTATGCTGACACGGATACGCTGCTTGCGGCGATCAACCAGGGAGAAATTTTCAGATTCATTGCAAAGCCGTGGAAATCGAATGAAGAGCTCAAGACGATTATTCGGCAGGCGATAGAGTATTACGACCTGCATATTGAACGTGAAATGCTGATGCGCTTCGTTGAACAAATGGTATGCGGAACGGAGCCTGAAAAAATAAATGTGCGGCTTATCCGAGCGTTAATCGGGACGCGAAAAAAGCATTTATACGAGTGGGATAATAAATGTGATCCAGTTCCACTCAACTCGCAATAAAATCTTCTCACAAACCAAAGGGCTTTTCGCTGGAAGAGAACCGGAAGATGATTGCATCAGAAGCTTTAATATATGCATGCACGCATACTTTGCTCCTAAAGAAGCCTTGCTAAAGAGCCGATAACTATTATTATGGAAACAGATTTAGCCACATACGATTGTGCAGAACAGGCAGTACCGGAGCAGAACGAGTCCATCGTGGAAGATAATGCATGCATGAAGAAATGTCCTTTTTGTGCCGAGCAGATTCAGGCCAAGGCAATCAAGTGCCGGTATTGCGGCGAGTTTCTCGACGGAACCGGCCGTCAGGCACCAAAGCCTCGACCGAAAAAGTGGTACTTTGCTACCGGAACCGTTGTTCTTGCGCTACTGTGCCTCGGGCCGATAGCACTTCCGCTCGTCTGGATGAATCCCCGGTTCAAAATTTCGATCAGGGCGATTGTCACCGTAATCGTTCTGGTTGTCACGATCCTTTGCCTGTACCTGACGGTGTACGCCTATCAGAATTTGATCGACCAGCTCACCGCATTAGGGATGTGAAAGTGTACGCAGACGTCTGCGAAATCAACTGGCACCGGGAGTGGAACCAGAATATTGTCCGGAACGGCATGTCCGTGTGGCCTGAACGGATGCGAAGGTTAAAAGACTACTGACGTCTCGATTGTCACACCGTCCAGAGCGATATTTCCTTCACGTCTTTCAAAGTTAGACTTGCCTGGGCGTTTAGCTTTCCGGCGATTCGCTTATTCAGGGCGATCAGTCCTTTGGCAATATCTTCGGTCAGATCCAATTTCTTTAAAAGGCGCCTGGTGTCGACGACTATGATTTTCTCGATTCTTTCCCTGCGCTGCGTCGGGATAAAGAAAGCCGTAAGCGTCGAGACCGATGCATCAGGATCAAGTTTCAAAAGGGCCTTGCTGTACCTCAGAAGGTCGAGCCGAATGTTTCGACCTTTCTCAAATTCCAGGAACAAGCCTTCCCACTCCGCATCCCAATATCCGGATTTCCTGCACCGCATCTTGAGGATGTCGCACAGGTTTTCCTTATACGGGCTGTAGTCGAGAATCCAATATCCCCTAAGGTCGGCCTTAAGCGTGTGCAGGTGCTCTCTTAGCCTTTCGTACATAATACGACCTTCCTTCCATGAAAGCAGCCATACAAATCCCTTTGCGTTTATTACGGCTGTTCGAAACAACCTGTTTGAGCAGGAAGACTCAAAATGAATATAGCCCTCCACGCCCTCATCCATATATAGCTAACATTGTAATTATCGGACTATTTTGTTTTTATCAACAGCTTTTTATTATTTTATTTGTAAGTTTTTCAGATTTTTCTGCATGTTTATGCTACCTGAACGCAGCATAGCACCTATGTCATCCTGAACGCACCGTAGGGCGTCCCTTAGGGAGAGCGAAGCGGAGTGGAGGATCTGTGATTTCCTCGATTGTATGGTATTATTTTCCTGTTAATATAAATATATTCTATTTTATAGGACCTTTTAATTTGACAAACATCGTTCATAGTGTTAAAAGTTGCTTGTGACTATTGAAAAGCAAACGGATTGGCGATTAGCCTAAAATTAGGAGGTAAAAGGATGACCGTAGTAGATAGTATCATAAGCAGGCTTACCCAGTATTCTTCATGGCTGTACTCCAGGCAATGGGAAAAATGGGAGATCTTAACGATAGCCATAGTTGCTCTGACCCTGATTTTGCTCGTGGGAAGAGCACGGCGAAGAGCGAGGATCAATACAAGGTATATACCACACTACACGCCCACCATCGGTATTAGACTGGCCCATCGCGGAGCAAGATACTAAATAGCGTGTATGGGAGGTAGCACGGGCATCCTGCCCGTGGAAAAGATCCGATTTGCAGGGCCAGAGCCTATCCTGAGCGAAGTCGAAGGGATGGCCCTGCAACACATGGGACATGGGCAAGATGCCCATGCCACGACAAAGAGGCTTCTCACACACGCTCTAAGAAGTCTCTTCCGATTTAATGTGGCTGATTTGGTCCGGCTTAGGATCAATCAAAAACATGAAAAACTGTGCTTCTCGGAAATTCCTCGCCTAAAAAAATGCCCGGAAAGCAAAAATAATCCGCCTTTTTACGCCCCAAATGGGCCTTTTGCGCCCAAAGTAAAAAAATTCCAAATTTTTTACTTGACGTAAATGTTACGATTGTAACAATGGTATATATTACAGATGTAACATTTAATGGAGGCCAATATGGCAAAGACGCCGAGAATATCAGAAGCCGAGTGGGAGGTCATGAAAGTCCTCTGGAAAACTTCGCCGAGGACGGCGAATGAAATAGTGGAAGAACTGACCGGCAAGACCCACTGGAAGCGGGAGACTATCCGCACGTTAATCAACCGGCTGGTGAAGAAAAAGGCGCTGGGCTTCGAGAAGAAGGGCCGGCAGTACCACTACTTTCCACGGGTAACCGAAACCGAAGGAATCAAAGCCGAAGCTGAGTCATTCGTAAAGCGAATCGGCGGCGGCTCGATTGAACCGATGCTGGCGGCTTTTGTCGAGGAAAAGCAATTATCGGCCGAGAAGATTGATAGACTTAAACGCATTCTTAGCCAGGCAGAAGCCGCCGGTGAAGATGAATAATGAAAGGGCCTGTAAATGGAAGCCTTTAATACACAGTTGTTGCGATTCTTTGACTGGTTGTTGTGGGCGAGCCTGCAAGGTACCGTGCCCTTGAGCGGAAAGGGGGCTTGTTATCACGGCAAGCATTAACTTAACTATATGAGGCATGGTCTGTAAATTCAGCTCGCTTCCTAAGCTCAAATTTTTTTTATTTTTCGTGATTTTTTACTTTTTATGTGTACGCGAAACATTATACTTCAAATTGCCACTTTGGGAACAGTTGGTTTTTATGCTTGCGAAGAGGATAAAGAGGCAAGCTTGTCTCTATGAATCTGTATCGTACCGTGAATAGGACGCCACGGCAATGGCGATATTAATTGCAGATTTCAAATTTCAAATAAACATTGTTAATTCTTCTCATGTATGTTATAATAGAAATCGTGTAAAATCTAAATTGATACGCACAAACAAGAAAGGAGCTTAATCATGTCTGATATACCTATGGACTCAATAAGCACTAACAAGGAGGCGGATTTTGTCTGGGGTTTTCACGATGATTTAGCCACTGTTTCATGTTATGCAGCAGGTGAAGTTGACGATCTTATACTGGGGCGCTCCAAGAGCTTTGAAGCTTTAAAGCGCCTCTTAGAAATGATCCACAATTCTCTAACTTCTCCCGAAGTGTCAGCTTCTCCTCAATCTCTCATAGATCCCACAGCGGCTGTGGCCATGAACCACGCACTTGAAAATTCCGATCCTAATATTTCTATGAATACTTTAGATGAGCTTCTCGAACAATCGGGTCGCGTTGTACAATTGTTAAAGCGCGTTATAACTGAACCTCAAAAGGTCGAAAGAAATAATCTGGAGAGGTTACGTTCGTTATGTCTTGAACTCTCAAACAGTGCTTTGGCTTGTGAAGAACCAATAGAGGATATCCAATCACAAATCACATAACAGAGGAGTACGGAGTCAACGGATGTCTTTGTTGAACTATGCCATCGGTAGGATCGAATCTATTTTGGCAAGCATCAAGCAGTTAGAGGGTGCTGAATTTCCCTACCAAGATTCGCAAGATGCTCTTCATACGATTCAAAGGTTTTTTGAACGCCAGCTAAACGATCTTAAGGCGCTGGATGAGAATACTTCTCCATACGTTGTAAAGCAGAAGTGTTCATTTTCATTAATGGATTTATTTCGTTGTTTGCCATTGTTGGGATTCATATTACGCTCTACTAATGTTCGCAATGCTTTTGAAATTTTCGGACCATTGCGGAATACTGCCAGGGCGGTACTTGAGCCAGAAACTGAAGTTCAAGAGAGAACAACCAAACTCCTTCTATCTTCTGAGTGGGGCTACTCCCCAGTAACATACCATGAAATTTCAGACCTTCCCGGCTTTGTCTTAATTGGCTTGCCCGCCCCAGAATCTTCAAATCCTCTTCTTATCCCGCTATCTGGTCACGAATTAGGGCATTCTGTATGGGCGAGGCGTAGATTTAAGCAGTACTTTAGACCTGACATACAAAAGAGAATACTTGCATACATAAAAACTCATTGGAAGGAATACCAAGCTCTTTTTCCAAGCGTAAGTAGCCCTGCTGAGCTTGACACCATTCTTTTTGCTCGCCAAACTTGGCTGCGTGCGTTGCACTGGGCATTAAAACAAGCCGAGGAAAGCTTCTGTGATTTCGTTGGGATAAGCATCTATGGAACCTCGTATCTTCGCGCGTTTGCCTACCTGCTTTCCCCTAATGTGTCGAGTCCAAGGTCAGCAAATTATCCCGATTCTATGGCGCGAGTGCGCAACTTGGTAAAGGCTGCGAATTCATACGAATTTGAACCAACCAAGGACTACGAAGATATGTTTAGAGACCGCCCACCACAACAGCTTAGACCGGAAGATAAATTTCGGTTATCTGCCGCGGACTATGCGCTTGAGAAAACAGTGGATGGGCTTATCAGTAAAGCAGAAGAATTTGTATCTTTATCTGGCGTTTTGAAACCAGATGGTGATGGGATCAAAAGCATTTACGAACGATACAAGCTTGTGGTGCCTGCTGAGAAATGCAGAAGTCTTGCAGACATCTTAAATGCGGCGTGGGAGGCGTATGAAGACAGGGGATTATGGAGTTCTATGCCAGATGTGGCAAAAGATAAGAACCGAGTCATAAGAGATTTGGTGCTTAAAAATATTGAAATGTTTCATGGTGAGCACATATTGCGGAATGCACAATGAACCTTACAGCAGATGAGGTATTATCTTATCTTAAGAAGGGACAAGAGCCTGGTGCGAAAGATCCACTTGTGATTACACCGTATTCAGATTTGGATAAACTGAAAGACTCTGGATTAGCAGCTATTGACCTTCGTCTCGGTACTTGGTTTGTTACGCTCCGAGCAGCTCGTATGCCCTATATGAAGATCGAGGATAGCACGGTTCAATCACAACTGAGCAAGACCCGTTATGTTCCATTTGGAGGCGCATATTATCTACATCCGAGAACGTTCGTTCTTGGCATAACACTGCAGTGGATTCGTCTACCGAAGAACCTAACTGCCTTTGTTATTGGAAAATCATCATGGGGACGCCGCGGCCTTATCATTGCTACCGCAACCGGTGTACATCCGGGTTTTATGGGGTGTCTGACCCTTGAACTCACGAATGTAGGAGAGATTCCTATTGAGATCAAACCAGGTGTGGAGATTTGCCAAATCTTCCTTCAAGAAGTTCATGAAACAGGTGCGACTTGTGTGGGAAGTCAGTTTGTAGGTTCAAGAAAACCTAGGTTTGGTGATGTTGGACTCGATGATATTGCCAAGAAACTTGGAGAGGCATAGCGTCAGAGTCCATAATCACAGCCGACCAGTGGCACCACGTCGGCCTTGTGTATGATTACGATGGGCTGCATAGATACTTGTATGTGGATGGAGCCGAAGTTGCCAAAGACACAGACGTGGTTGGCGGCGTAGGCTCGAATGGCGGCCTGTACTTCGGTGCCGGTAAAATGCTTGATGCAGGGAGTTTCTTCTCAGGCCTGATTGATGATATTCGGATCTATGACGAAGTGCTCAGCGCAGAGGAGGTCGCGGACTTGGCGCGTTAGAAATTGCGATTTGCAAGATCCCGGCCTGCGAGAGAAAACCGGAAAGAAGGCCGGGGTCTTGCCGGCAGATAGTTTTTGCAGCGTAAGGATTGAGATTGCCGCAGTCGCTGCGCTCCTTCGCAATGACATGTGCGGATTATTAGAAAATGTATGAAAAGCCGACTATGTCATTCTGAACGGAGCGCAGCGCAGTGAAGAATCTCTATCTCGCCGCCCAGATTCTTCGGTTTCGCCTCAGAATGACAAACGCTAAAGGGTAATCCAGATAATTGGGTGGCAGCCTCATCCCGATTTCGTTTATCTCCGATGGGGATGGTAAATACAGGAGAATCCATCCCCAACCCGTTCGACTTAGCTCAGGGCAGCGCTGCGCTTGAGGCTGCCGCCGGCATAGCCAGACGCGGATTATCAATGTTCAAGCGGTACATTATCTGATTGTAATCGTAACGCGGCGCGGCGTTTCCTGAAGATTTATAAGGACTTGTAATTAAGGAAATTAAAAAAGCCAACGGTCGGATTCGAACCGACAACCCCTGGTTTACAAAACCAGAGCTCTACCGTTGAGCTACGTTGGCATCTCTATTCTTCGATATACGCGTATATCGACCTCAAGAGCGGTGCTATTTTACATTTAACTTAAGATTGTTGCAAGAAAATTAAGGGTAAGCTCGTATTACTTTGGTTCAAGCAAGCAACAAGCGGTCCGACGCCTGCTTGACAAGCACAGCCAGCTTTAGGTCTTGCTCTATCTACCGCAGCAAAGCGGCTTTCTTAATCGCATCGATTACCTGCCGGGCTCGAGGATGCAACTCGCTCAGCGTAGAATCGCCCAGGATTTTCTCAGCCCCGGCCGATGCGGCAATTGGATCCGTCGCCGCGACCTTTTCCGCCAAAGCAACAACAGCAAGCGACGCTTCGGTCTTGATCGCAGGTCGCTCCATCGCATCGAGAGCAATTTGCAAGGCTTCAGGATGCACTGTTTCGGCCAGTGCCGAAAGAATGAGCTTTTCTTCGGGGACTGTGGCGGCCTCTTGCATCGCTTGTCGACAGAGCTTAACTGCTCTTTCGGCCGATATATCAGTCGTCTTGCACAGCCGAATACCACCGCGGAGTGCGAGTATGCGATGCGTTTTGTTCTGAGTCGTCTCAAAGATGTCTAACAGTATCCGGGCAGCAGTTGCCTCTGGATAGTCGGCCAGTGTCCGCACCGCACAATCTCGCACCCGGGCATTCTGGTCCTTGGACGCGGCCTGCAGCCATTTTAAAGAATTCTCACCCGGCGCCGCGGCCAAAACCCGCATCAAACTGCATCGCTCGGCTGCGGAATCGACCTTCTCAAGACGCCCCAGTATCAACTCGCCGACGTATTCTTCATTTCCGCCTCTCCGCGTAATAGCTATGATCGCACGTACAGCCTCTTCGGCGACGGTTTCATTGGGACTCTCAAGCACCGCATTAATAAGATTCGGCACGCCCTGGTAATTACCCAGCGAACCAATCGCCCGAAGCGCAGCCTTGGCGACAGCCGGATTCTTATCACCCGTATAGCCATATAACATTCCCACAGCGGGGCGATAGCGGCGATCACTGATCACACGAATCAGAAGGCTCTTGGCCGGCGCATCGGCCCTGTTCAACGCCTCAACGATTACACGATCGGCACCGTCTGCGGACATTCGGCGCAGGCAGGCAAGTATCGTATCGACCTGGCGCTTGGTTGGGTTTTGGTTCAGAGCGTTGCAGAGCAGGGCGGCAGAGGAGGCATCACCGACGTGAGCCAGCACATCGTAGGCGGCAATTCTAACATCAACTTCCTTACTGCCCGCCGCCGCTGTGACAGCATCCTTCACCAGCGGACCATCCCTGCGGCCGAGGGCTTCTACGAGCAGAACTTGTGTATTGCTTTCGGTTGTCTCAATTGCTGAAATAAGCTTCCTGGTTACCTCCGGACCTTTGAGCAGATAGCTGTTTGCAATGCCGGCGGCACGAAGCATTGGATCATCCTGCTCGATAGCAACAATCATCAGCTTGACAGCATAGGTGTGGCCCGTATTAAGGGCCGATACCAATGCCGACCTGCGCACGGGCAAGGATTCGGACTCATCGAAAAGCGTCTCATATATCGCTAACGCATCGCGCATACGGTTGTTTTGAGCATAGTACTCGGCGCATCTCAGCCACGCGCGTGTGAGAATGACATGTATCTTCCCGGAGGCGGCTGCCCGGGTCTTCTCGATCGCTTCGACGCCTTTTTCCGTGCCGATAGTCCCGAGTGAGATAGCGGCGGCCTCGGCTACATCAGCGTTCTCGGACTCAAGCAAATCGATGAGTTGACCGACACAGGCGGTGTCTTTTCTATCGCCAAGAATATTGAGGATGCGAATCTTTGTCTGGTCGTCAACACGGCTGAGGGACTCTCGCAAAACCCGAGTTGCAGCATCCGAAGGATGCGTCCTAAGCGCATAACAGGCCATCTCGGCGGTGTCTATTTCTAACAGCATTTTCTCCAGCACCGCAACAGACTTATCGGTAGCTATGATCCAAAGCTGATGACAAACAAACTGCTTGGCGCGAATGGTAGCGTCGGATTCGAGCAGGGCAATCATTTGCTGTTCGGTCACGGCACGAAGCTGGGGTTTATCCCCGATGAATCGGATTATGTTCTCGATGGTGTTGGTCGGCGTAGGGTCGCTGGCGTAGTCATAAGCGCCAAACTGCTTGATTACATCTTTAATTTGATCGGCGGTGAAAGATTGCGCCAAAACCGGCGACGTTACAAAGACGCCTAATATAACGATAACAAGTGCAAATTTAATCGAATTTGTATTTATCATTTTTCATCCTCATCGAAGCCTTGCTGTCATCACATTTCTCC